>CAYUPT010000014.1:0-18027 GCA_964446725.1 uncultured Bradymonadales bacterium
GACGTGGCGCGACATGGCCGCCATGCCCTCGTCGTCGCCAAAGGGCGGATGGCCACTGATGAGTTCGTATAAAATCAGGCCCACGTTGTAGAGATCGGATTCCGGACCCAGCGGACGCTGGCCGGAGGCCTGTTCGGGACTCATATAGCGCGGGGTGCCGACGACTTCGCCCTGGGCGGTTTCGCCGGCGTCCGGCTCGTTTTGGAGCCGGGCGATGCCGAAATCGACGATCTTCAGGAGGCCGAAGTCGTCGGGCAGATCGGCGTCGACGACCATCAGATTGGCCGGCTTGAGATCGCGGTGGACGATCCCGCGGGCGTGGGCGTGGGCCAGTCCGGCCAAAAGTTGATCGGCGAGTGTCAAGATGTGGTGGAGCGACAGGCCTCGTCGAATCAACTCGGTGACAACCGCGCCCTCCAGAAGCTCCATGGCGATGAACATCTCGTCATCGTCGGAGACGCCGTAATCGACGACGCCGGCAATATTGGGGTGAAAGAGGCGCGACGCCGCCCGGGCTTCCCGGGCGAAGCGACGCCGAAGATGCGGCAGCTGAGCGACTTCCGGGCGCAACAATTTCAGGGCCACCGGCCGCTGATGGGGCAGCTCCAGAGCACTCCAGATCGACCCTACGCTTCCCTCACTGAGCTGTTGTTTGAGAACGAATCGGTCGTCGATTCGCCCACCTGCCGAAATGTCACTCATCGTCCATCCCTTCGACTGCCCGTCGTGATCGCCCATCGCCGGTGGATACTGATCGCGGCGACACCGACTACGGGCTAACGCGTCGGCGGCCACCGATCAAATGGCAGTTTCGAAACAATGGAGCTCGCCGGTGGGCCCCCCGTCGATCACCGATCCTGGATCACTGATCTTGGAGCGGATTATCCTTCGCCAGATCCAATCCACCGGTGTAGGAGTACGACACGTAGTTATCGAAGCCATACACGATCAATCCGAAGGGCATGGCCGCCGGAGACTCGATGGTATGGGGGCCGGGCTCGACTTCGATATGGGCCATGGACATCGAGCTGTCTTCGAGCTCGTGGTAGTCGTGATCGGAGGGGACGATGGTTTCGCCGTTATGAATCAGGTTCATATTGGCCTGGACGATGACCGTAATGAAGTTGTCGTGGTAGGTCGGCGGGACCAGGAATGTGTAGTCGCTTCGAAACTGCTCTTCGGGGGGCACCATAAACATCGACGGGTCCCCGGCGCGGTCGCCCCAGTCGACCTGATTGAAGACCGTATTTTGACCGCTCATCAGGCCCGCGATCGAGATCGGTCGATTGGACGTGATCTCAAGAATTTCGCGGGTGCCAAATTCGCAGTATTCGCCGCTGTCCATCTCGAAGACACCACTTTCGGGGTCGTCGCTAAACTGGGAGTCGCCACAGCGCGGGACGCCCTCGCTGCTCGGCGGCAGGGTGTCGGCGGGATGGATGGAGGCACTGGAATTGATGGTCGTTCCGTCGTCGCGGGCCACGATCTTCCAGTAGGTGCCCTCACTGCTGCTGTCGCCGGCGTCGGGATTTCGCAGTTTGTGGGGAGCGGCGATAAAGCTCAGGCCCCAGGTCTCGAGTGGATACAGCTGAGATTCGACGTGATCGCAGGCCGACTGGGTAAAGGGGACATTGGTGCAGGTATGGGCGCCGAAGGCGGCGACCGGCTTGTCGGCCTCCACCCGGGCACCGCTCAGATCGACGGAGGGGTAGGCGCCGGCGGCGGCGACATTGAAGACCTCGTGTTCATCGAGGGTCACCTCGAGGACACCGTTGGCGTCGGGCCCGCTGATGCCGTCGCCGTCGCGGGTCGGGTATAGAAAGCAGGAGTTTTCGTCGTCATCGGCATACAGGCTGTACTGAGACTGCATGGCGTTGGGCAGGCCGGGACATTGCTCGTCGAGAGCGACCGGATTGGTGCTGATATTGCTGAAGATGGGGTTTCGAAGCTGAACTTCGACGGTGGTGTTGGACTCCATGGCGACCACCGACAGGGTCGGTGAGAAGGGATCGATGGCGGAGGCCGTCTCCTGACGGGCCCACACCGCGGGGCCGCTCATCATGTAGTTTTCGGTCAGGGCACGGGCCGGCATCAGCATGCTGGCGTCGTTGGTGTAGTTGTAATTGCAGCAAAAGGGATTGAACTGGTAGGCGACGACCGGTTCGGTGGTCTCGACGCGGTAGGCCGTCGACGACACGGTGGTCTCGCCAAAGGGCACATCCTGGTTGGGCAACAGCAGTGTCAGCGTGGCACCGGGGGGAAGCTCGATATCCTCGATGGGACCGTCGTGAGGGCCGCCGATGCGCTGTCCGTATTGATCGACGGTCTCGGAGTGGACGGTCTCGAATTCATCGCCCGGATTCTGGCGGTGGGAGCGAACTTCGCGCTCGGCGATGGATTCCGCAATTTCGCCGTCCGGCCCATCGACGGTGACTTCGGCGGTGACATCGGTTTCGGTATTGGCGAGGACGACGGCAAAGGGAGGCCGGTGTTCGGGGTCGACGCTGGGCGTGCCGTCGTCGTCGGTGTGCAACAGTCGATTGTCGGTCTCCAGCGCCCAGTACTCACAGCCGACATAGGAGTCTTGCTGTTCGGCGATACCGCAGCGGTCGAGGCAGGTGCCGTTTTCGCAGGTTTCATCGCCGTCACAGGCGTCTTGTTCGACCCATTCGAAGTCGCCGGCGCCGTCGTCTTCGCAGCGTTCGGGAACGCCGGCTTCCGTGCAGCGCTGGGCGCCGGGCATGCAGTTGACGTCGACACAACTGGCATCGCGACAGATCGCGGTGCCCGGACAGGAACTCGTCTCGACGCCATCGCCAGTCCCGTTGCAGACTTCCGTTGTCGCATCGTCGACACCCGGACAACTGACGATCTCGCCGGGGTCGCAGTCGATGACATCGTTGTTGTCATTATCGTTGTCGTCGCCGTTGTCCGTGCTATTGGTATCGTTGACGTCGTTGCCATCGTTGCTTCCGTCGGCCTCCGGACTGCAGGCCAGTGCGACGGCCAACAAGGCGACGAGCCCCAGCGAGCCCAGGATGCGAATCAGTTGTGGAGTGGGCCGGTCAGTGGTCATTCAATACCTCGAAAAATCGGCGTCAAATTCGATTGCAATCGGTAGTTTAGGGGACGGGTCGCCGCGTTTCCAACATCATTTTGAAGCCGTCGCTAAGAAGGGCCGTTGAGGCTACTGGACCTGGACGTCCTGAAGTTGCGTGTCGTCGGCCTCGGGCTCCGGGCTGACGCCCTCGATTTGCGACGGGTCATCGGGTTCCCAGGGCTCGACGCCTTCCGGGGGAGGACCGCAGGGATGGCCGCCGCGAACGACCCATGTGCGAAATTCCTGGAAGTTTTCGTCGATGGTCATCAACACCGTATCGCGAAGGTTGCGCGGGTCGTCCCACATTCCGCCGCGCTCTTCGACCTCTTCGTCGGCCAGAATTTGCAACCGTCGGTCGGCCATCTCCTCGAGAATTCGAAACTCATTGTCCATATTCTCGAACCACTGCTCGACCTGTTCGGGAACCGGGGGATGCCCGGAGATATCCTCTTTGCGAAAGACGGCGTCGTCGATGTCCTGGCTCATGTCGGCGAATCGATTCCGCAGAGATGTCGCCTTGTCGCCGAGTTCCTCGACGCGCTCGGGGTCGTCGGCCCAGATGTAGTCCTCGAAGTCGAATTCCAGCTCGGCGAACTCATCTTCCAGCTCTTCGACGCCGATGATCAGTCCGCGGCAGACCGGGTCGCCCGTATCGGCAATCAACTCCTGTTGACCCTCTTCGACGTCGATATTGGGTCGAAAGAGATCGTCGGTGCGCTCGACCATCCACCACAATACGGCGCCGACAGTGACCAGTGCCACGACGGCGATGACGGCGGTTCGCAGTTTGCGCGACCGCTCGACGTCGCTGATTTCTCCGAGGGCCTCCTGGAGTTCCGGATCATTGTAGTCAACGGAATCGTCGTCTCGATGTTGCGAACTCATCAGTACCTCGGCGAAAATGGATCAATCCACAGGGGAGTACCGTTTATTCAACATATCACCGCCGGCTATATCTTCCATCGGCATCGCGAATTTCGCTGTGGCGTGGCGTCGATCGGCCAACGCCGCCGATGGCCCAGTGGCGGTGCAGTCGGTCGACAGGTCGACGTCACAAAAGGTTGCGATCGCAGTGGTTGTATGCTACGTCGCCACGTCGTGAAGTGGGTCCGCGAACTCGAAGATGACGCCGTGATTCCGGATTGGCCCTGTCGTATCGCGGCGACCAGCAGTGCTCCGACGGTGTCGTTGGACGATACCAGGCGCGTTGTCAACTCCGGAATGAGCGTCGCGAATAATTCATGACCCGGACTCGTTGTACCCGGCGATGGCGCAGCGATGCAACAGCACAATACACTATCTCGGTGCGCCGCGTCGCTCCCTCCGAGCTCGATCGAAGGTCGTTGTTCCGAACAACACACACCTAAGGATGTCCAAGTGAACACAAGGATCTTTCTAAAGCGACACCTCGACGCCACGGACGAAGAAGTTCCGCGCCTTATCGACATGGCCACCGATTCGCTGTCGGACGGAACCGATTATCCGGGCGAAGAGGAGTCGGACGACCGGCTGTGGAGATATCTGCAGTATCCGTACTATCTGGGACTCTTTGCTCAGAGTGTCGTCAGCGCCGATGGAATCTCGCCGCATGTCAAAGAAAAGCTGTGTCACGCCGTCCTCCAGGTCAATATGCGCCTGGAGCGCGGCCAGGAGCCGGGACCGGGCATCTTCCAGCTGTCGGCCTGGCTGGCCAACAACGGCCTGCTGAGTCACGACGACTACCTGGGGCTTCGCAAGGGCATTATCTGGCTTCCGCGACTGACCGACAACTACGTGGAGCCCACGGACTACATCCTTCCGGCCTGTGACGGGGTATTTAAAGACCCGGAGATCGATCGCGAGCAGACCATCGAGTTGATCTTGATGATTCTGACCGCCAAAGAGGCCATCGGCGGTCAGGGCCGAGTCATTTTCAATCACCTCATGGAGATGCGGGCGCTCAACAAAAGCCTCAAGCGCGAGGTCTGCAAAATCGTGGTCCGAGAGGCGATCCCCTTTCCGCGCGGTGAATACGACCATCCGCTGGAGACGACGAGCGAAGAGCAAGATCGATTGTCGATTCGCTTCTTGCCCGGTGGCGTTCGACGCCTGGCGGTGGTGTGGCTTGCCCGGCTCGGAAAGAATTCGCTGGAGCTGTTAAAGCGTCTGCTCAAACCCAATACCGTGCGCGGTCACGGCGGCGATCACGTCGCCAGTGGCGCCCTCGATCTGCTCAACGAGCGCTGGGACGACCTCGAAGAAGAGACCCGCATGGAGCTGCTCGAAAAGGCGGCCAGTCTGCCCGATACATCGGTCCGAAAGCGAGCCTACATTCTGGGCGAAAAGAATTTGGGCCTCGACTTCCTCAAACAGGCCCTCGACGACAAGGCCAAGAGCCTCAGAGAGTGGGCCGAAAAGCGCCTGGAGCAGCGCGACGACGGCGAAGACCCGACGAAAGAAGAATTGACCGAAGAGCTGCTCGAGCAGCTCGAGGACTGAGGTGCCGGTGCCGACCTGGACTGTCAAAGCCGACCGGCGCCGCGCCGATGTGGAGGCGATCAGAACCCGCCTCCGGGCGCTCGACGAGTCGGTGCGCGGTCTGTCGGTTAGGATGGTCGACGACGAGCAGTTGCGCGAATGGGCCGATGCCGGTGATTTCCGCGACTTCGCTCCCGTCGCCCACCTGGACCACGACAACGCAGAGGGGTTGGAGGTCGTCGGCGAGGATTTGATCACGGAATTCGGCTGGCAGATCGATCTGTCTCGAGGCGGCGACGCCTGAGCGAGTCGCCGACAGACCGCCCATTTGCCAAAGACCGCCTATTTGAGCGAGGAGATGCCGATGGTCAACCAGCAGTCCGTCAACGATTACAGCCCGCCAACGCCGCAGGTCGAAGCCGTCGACGGCGACCGACTGCGCCTGTTTTGCGGCGATGAATTGCCCGATGTGGGAAGCGCGGTGGCCATCGACGACGCCGACGGGGCCCGACGTGTGTACGCGGTGTGTCGACGTCACACCGGCGCCCGGCGCGTCGACGCCTGGCTTCCGGAGTGCCCCGATTGGGTCGAACCCGGTGTGGCCATCGAGGTGACGGGAAGCAAGGCCGGTTTTGAAGCGTCGCCGGGCGCCGTTCTGTGTGCGGGGCCGGAGCTGATCGAACCGGTCGACGGCGACGAGATACCGCTGTGGCCGTCGGCGCCGGATTGGCAGGAGCTGTCCGGTCAGCGACGCAGCATCCAGATCGGCTCGGAGCCCATCGACGCCTTGGCACCTATCTGCGAGGGCGGACTCAATCTGGTGATCGACAACAGCGGCGAACACCGAGCCTTTGCGGCGCTGAGTCGCCGGGTTGCGCAGTCTATTTCGGCGTCTTCGGGCCTGGTGTGCAGCCGCAATCTCGAGCGGTACGACTCCGTTGTCGGCGGCGATTTCTGGCGGATCGACGCCGGTTCTTCGCCGTCATCGCAGATCGCATCGCTGCAACTGGCCGTCGCCCTCGCCGCACAGCTCCGGGCGCAGGCGTCGTCGCTTGCGATTGTGGAGTTGCCCGAGATTCAGTGGCCCGAAACACCGACGCCGTCGCCGCCCGACCGGGCCCGACGGGACGCCATCGCCGATATCGTGGGTCGGCTGGGCCGTCATCTGGTCTCCGTCGGCGACCGGCGACTGACGTCACTACTGTGGCTGCAGATGCCCGACGATGCTCCGGCCGTCGAGACCGTCGTCGATACCCTTCGGCTCGGCGACGTCGATGCCACCCTGTATATCGACGACGAGGGCCGCTTTCGGCCGCAGCGCTCCAGTTCCAGTGCCGATGTCGACGGCGCTCTGGCTCGACGCCGTCAGCAACATCTCAAGACCCTGCAGTTGGCCCGAAGTGCCGACGAAAAATCGGCCATCTTCGGAGACCGCGAATTGAGCGATGCCCAGCGACAGGCCCGCGACGACGTCGCAGCGCTGCAGCCCGTCATCGCCGACGCGTTGTGAGACCGGGATGGCAAACGACGATAAGCGAGGAGCGGCGATGTGGATATTCGGCTACGGATCGCTGATCTGGAAACCGGGCTTTGAGTGGGTCGACCGGCGGCTGGGCTTTGTGCGCGGATGGCAGCGGCGCTTTTATCAGGGCTCCTACGATCACCGCGGCGTGCCCGGCGATCCGGGGCGGGTGGTCACCTTACTACGTGAGGAGTCGGCCGTGACCTGGGGCGTCGCATTTCGAGTCGAAGGCGATGAGGCGGAGCGCATTCTGGCCCGCCTCGACCATCGCGAGAAAGGGGGCTATCAGCGCCACGACGTCCCGGTCTTCGACGGCACGCCCGATCAGCAGGCAACGACCGTTGTCGACAGTGCTCTGATGTACGTCGCCACCCCCGAAAATCGAAATTATCTGGGGCCGGCCTCCCCGTTCGAAATCGCCCGCCAGGTCAAGGGCACCGTCGGGCCCTCGGGACCCAACGAGGAATACGTGACCCGACTGGCCGAAAGTCTGCGCGCCCACGGCGTCGACGCCCCCCATGTCTTTGCCGTCGACGACGCGCTTCAAGAGCTGTTGTCTGCCGACAGTTGACCACTGCTGCGTCGAAAGAGGGCGGCCGCCGCCAGTACCAGCAACCCCGCGATAACGGGAACCGGAGCCGGTGAGGACGTCGAATTCGCGCATCCAAATGGAGTGTGATCTGACTGCGGGCAAGTCGGCGTTTCGTATTCGACTTCTTCGGCCGTCATCGAGACGGAGACACTGGACTGAACATCGCCGTTGTCATCGGCTTCGCCATTGTCGTCGCTGCTTTCGTCATTGTCGTCTTCCAAAACTTCGACGAGCAGTCCGATATCGTGTTCATAATCGTAGTTTCCTACCTCGTCGAGCGTGATGTTGATGGAGTCGTTGGAGTCCACCACTCGATCATCGGGGCAACGATACTCCGTCTGTTCGCCGTCGCAAAAGAAGCTGATCTGAACGCCGTCGTCGCACTGGTTGTCGATGTAGGCGTCAAAGCGACAGCTCTCGGATCGATCGTCGAGCCCGACATCGGCGGTGACACAATCCGGGAGATTTAGTTCGGTAACCTCGACGTCGCAGTCCGGAGGGGGAAAGGCCATAGAACAGGCCTGGGCTTCGACGGTCCAGAAGAACACAATGGCAACGACGGCAAATAGCGCCATCGCCAATTGCAGGAGGCGGCGGGGGGTGTGGCGGCGTGGGGATGACATTGTCGGCTCCCTGCTCAATAGACCAGTGCGATGGACTCGCCCTGATTATCAAGCAATTTCAGTGCCACAGATGCCTTCGGAGATCGAGATGAAATTGAGCGAGATCGCTATACTCACCGATGACGTCGACGGCGTCGCCGATTTCTATCGCCGCCTGCTGGGGACGCTCCGCCTATCTGCGCGACCCCCAGGGCCAGCTCATCGAAATCGGTGAGGAGTAGTCGTCGGATTTCGGGGTGAACTCATTGTGTATTTCCCGTTCGGTGCACTATACAGATCTCCGCTGTCCACATTGCCGCCTGTCGTATTCACTCCACTGTCGAGTCTGTGATGAGTCCCACCGAAACTGTTGAATCCGAAGGGGAATTGACGCTCAAGTGGAAGACGATGGGCCTCGAGGATCGGCCCGTGGAGGTGGCCCGGACGGTGACCATGGG
Source organism: uncultured Bradymonadales bacterium (assembly GCA_964446725.1). Classification (GTDB taxonomy): domain Bacteria; phylum Myxococcota_A; class Bradymonadia; order Bradymonadales; family Bradymonadaceae; genus SLJM01. The sequence goes on from CAYUPT010000014.1 coordinate 8,732, forward strand.
CACCGAATACTACGGGCCGCACAAGACGCCGGCCGAATGGGTTCGACAGCTTCCAAACCTCGTCGACGAGCCGGAGGCCGAACAACGTCCGGAACTCCAGATCAAGGAGACGATCGGCGAAGGGGGAATGGGGCGCGTCGAACTCGCCGAGCAACTGCCTCTGGGGCGCGACGTGGCGGTCAAACAGGTCCGAGACGAGGCCAAATCCGAGGCGTCGACACTGGTACTGCTCCGCGAGGGATGGACCACCGGGATTTTGGAGCATCCCAATATCGTCCCCGTCTATACCCTGGGCCGAAATGGCGACGACGATCCGGTGATCGTCATGAAAAAGATCGCCGGGACCTCCTGGCTCGATATCATCGACAATCCCGAATTGACGCCCGATGGCTTCGAGGCCGACGACCCCGTCGAGTTGCACGTCGAAATCCTGCTCCAGCTGTGCAATGCCGTCGACTACGCCCACAGCCGCGGGATCATCCACCGCGATCTGAAGCCGGAAAACGTCATGCTCGGCGAATTCGGCGAGGTCTATCTTTTGGACTGGGGCATCGCGGTGTGCGTCGACGATACCCACAGCGACCGGCTGGCCTCGGTCGACGATGTCGATACACCGGCGGGCACGCCGAATTATATGGCGCCGGAGATGACCGAGGGCGAAGGCGAAAACCTCGGCATTCACAGCGACGTATTCTTGCTCGGCGCCATGCTCTACGAGGCGTTGACCGGAGAGCCGCCGTACAGCGGCGAGACGCTCTACCAGATCATGATCCGGGCCTACCGCTGCAAGCCCCCGGAATTCGACACTTCAGTTCCCCCGGAATTGCAGGCCATCTGTCGGCGGGCCATGGCGCGCGAACCGGAGGACCGATTCCCCAGTGTCCGCGCCATGCGCCGGGCTCTTTTGGAGTACCGAAAACACCGCCAGTCGAGACGGCTGGCCGAGACGGGCGATGACTGTCGGCACCGTGTCGACGCACTGCTCGATGCCGAACAGCGCGGTCGGGATGTCGATGAACCGACGCTCTATAAGACCTTTGGGGAGTGCCGATTTGCCTACGAACAGGCACTCGAGATCAATCCCGACAATACGTCGGCTCGCCAGGCCCTGCAGGACGTTCTGGAGCGGATGGCCGACCGGGCCATCGAGCGCGATGCCTACAAGGCGGCGTCGCTTCTTATCAGCGACCTGCCCAGGGCCAATCCACAGCTGGAGGGGCGGCTCGACGAGCTGGAACAGCGACTGACCCATCGGCGCGAGAACTACGAAGAGCTCAAAGAGATCCGCCGTGACGTCGATGTCGAAGTCGGCCGGCCGGGGCGCGTCATCTTCGTGATGATTCTGGGCTTTGTATGGCTCCTATTTTCCACGTCGGCGGCGCCGCTGATCGCCCTGGATGTCATCGACGTGACCCATCCGCGTCTATTCGGTCATATTGTCGGGGTCACGGCGATCATCGGTGTCGTGACGGTGCTGGGCCGAAAGATCTTTTTTACCAACGAGATCAATCGGCGCATGATCCTGTGTTCCAACGGAATCTTTGCCGGTGCGCTCGTACATCGAGGCATCGCCTGGCACGGCGATATTGGATATTTGCCCATGATCGCCCTGGAGATGCTGCTGTACGCCGTGGGAGCGGCAATGATGGCAATTGCCCTCGACCGCAGGCTCTTCGGGGCGGCGATTCCATTTCTCGTCGCCGCCATCGGATCGATCGCATGGCCCGATGCCGTATTCTGGTTTTTTGCGGGCGCCAATTTTGCGACGGTCAGCGCCATGCTGTGGCTGTGGTGGCCCGACGATCCCGGCGCCGAATGGCAGAAGTTGCTGAAATCGTGCTGACTGGTCACATTGCCGTCGCTGCATAGATTTGTGGCCTGTCATGTTTTTAAGAAAACAAACGGGGGGATAGCGATGGCGGTATCACAGATGACGCGAATTGTGCCGGTCTGGTGGGTCCTTTGTGCGGTGGTGCCCGGAGTTGTGCTTGTGGCCTGTAACGACGACGAGCTGGAGCCCGGTGACATCGACTTTGCCTACGTTTCGGCCAATCCGCCGTCACCGGAACTGATCAGTATTCAGGGGGCGACGCTCGACCAGGAGGACTGGGTCGTCGCCCAGCCTCCGCGGCCGGACCGGGCCAATATTACGCCCCATTTTAGTCCCGATGGAAATTGGATTGCCTTCGAGCAACGGGTCCCCGACCTCGGCGAGGAGGTGGGCCGAATCCGGATCGTCGACGTCCACGACGGCCGTCAGATCGAGGTGACGAGCCAACTCGGTCACGACGAGCGCTGCCAGCTCTTGCCCCGGGGCTGGTCGCCGGATGGCGAGACCGTCGCCTTTGTGTGCCATCCCGTCGGCGACGACGGCGAGTTGCGTCAGGTCGGTTTTGTCGATACCGACGCCGAGGCCACGCTTCTGGACCCCGGCGATGGCATCGATGCCTTTAGCGATATTGGCTTTACCCCCGACGGCGATCTGCTGGTCGTCGCCGACGACGCCAATACGGGACGCACCCTTCGGCGCCTGGACACCGATGACCTCGACGACGGCGCCGGCGATGTGATCGCCGAATTCGACGACGACCGCTTCATCGACGATCTGCGCATTTCACCTGACGGCTCACAGGTGGCGATGACCCGGGCCACCGACGACGACACCTGGACGGTGCGCCCCGAGGCCTCGGTGATCGCCGTCGACGTCCAGACCGGCGACCGACAGACGCTTTTGGGCGGCGATGACAGCGGCCATCACTCCGTTCAGCACTGGCATCCCGATGGCGACCGCCTGCTGGTGGCCACCGGTGGCTACGGTGCCGACGCCGGCCCACTTCGCCTGCTGGATGCCGACGACGGCCAGGAGGTAGCGACCCTCGTCGAGGCCCAGGACCTGGAGCACGGCACCATTCGCCGCGCCGAAGTCTCGCCCGACGGCGATACCGTCATCTTCAGCGACAACGACAGCGAAGACGGCGATCCCATGCGTTGGTCCAGGGGCGCAATCCATGTCGTCGGTATCGACGGCGGCGGACTCCAGCGCTTCGATGAATTGTCGGTCTCTGACGAGACGAACCAACCCACATTTTACCCGGTGGAGCGGTGAGATCCCGGCGGTGTTGCGCCCGGTGAGCCTGCGTTCGCAAAGGACGTCGTGAGCGGCCGCCAGACGCGGCTTCGACCGGGGTCATCTCGTCGATCCATGACGTTGATATCCCACCGGATCAATCGTCGGGAATCGAGCAGTCGGGGCCGGTCCAGCCCGGGTTGCAGATACAGGTTCCGCCGCTGCACTGGCCGTTGCCGGAGCAGTTATTCGGGCAGTCGGGCTGTGAACAGTCGGGACCGGTCCAGCCCGGGTTGCAGTTGCAGACGCCGCCGACGCACTGACCGTTGCCGGAACAGTTATTCGGGCAGTCATCGCCGTCGTCGGGCTGAGAGCAGTCAAAGCCGGTCCAGCCGTCGTCGCAAACACAGGTGCCGTCGAAGCAGGTTCCGTTGCCGGAACAGTCATTGGGGCATTGTTGACTGCCCTCGTCGGGTTCGGAGCAGGCGGGGCCGGTCCACCCGTCGTCGCATTCACAGGTGTCGTCGACGCACTGGCCGTTATCCGAGCAGTCGTCGATGCAGCCGGCGCCGGAATCGATCTCCGAGCAGGCCGGTCCAGTCCACCCGTCATCGCATTCACACTGGCCGTCGACGCATTCTCCGTTGTCCGAGCATCCGCCGGCGCAATCGACGGTGACACAGACCAGATCGTCTTGGTCACACTCTAGAGTGGTGCAATCGCCTCGGGTCTGGCAGGATTCGCCGATCTCACAGGGGGGACAAGAGCCGCCGCAGTCGACGTCGGTCTCGTCGCCGCTCAGTTCACCGTCGCTGCAGTGCTCGGGTATCTCGCCGCCGTTATCGTTGTCGTCGTTATCGCTGTCGCCGTTGTCGTCGGTATCATCGTCGGCGCCGGCGTCATCATTGGAGGAGACACCGGTATCTTCGATGTCTTCGGGCTCCGGGTTGGCACTGCAGGCGCCGATGATTGGCAATACTAAAAAAGCGACAAGCAATAACGGGGAGGCGCTTCGCATGGTAGACCCGGCCCGGAGGGCAAAGAGTAGCGTTGTGACATCGCGGCAGAGAGTCCCGACTCATTGAGGTCTAGAAGTGTGATGCATTGCACCGAGACTTCAAGTCGACGACGGAAACGACAATTTGAATGTTGTCGTTGATTTGGGCTCCGTCGGGGCTTACTCTTTGGCTGCGGTGCGACCGATCGGTTTGCATCGCGTGAGATGATCACCTTCAGAGCCACCAGGGAGTAGACTGTGAACGACGAAAAGAAGAGTTGGACGACGCCGACGATCAAAGAATTTCCGATGACCATGGAGATTTCGGCATATCGCTGCGCGACCATTGATAATGAACGGGATTGATCCATGGAGAACTCCGGTGAACAGCAGCCCGTGGTGCGTGTGTTGGGCGCCGGCGCCGGAGGCGGATCGCCGCAGTGGAATTGCAACTGCGAGATCTGCAAGCGAGTCAGAGACGGCGACGGGCCGCGTCGAACGCAGACGTCGCTCGCCGTCAGTGCCGACGGCCGGCGCTGGGCGTTGATCAACGCCTCGCCTGATCTGCGCGAGCAGATCGCGAAGACCCCATCACTCCATCCCCAGCACTCGGGTCGCCACAGCCCCATCGAGGCCGTGGTGTTGACCGGCGGGGAAGTCGACCAGGTCACCGGGCTGCTGACGATGCGCGAGGGCGAGCCATTTTCGGTATATGCCTCCGGCTCGGTGCACGAGACGCTTGCGCAGTCGCCGATATTCGATGCCCTGGACCGCGAGACGGTGCCCCGGCGCTCGATGCAGCTCGACGAGACCACAGAGATTGCCGGGGCCGACGGTCAGAAGCTCGGTATTTCCGTCACCGCCTTTTCAGTGCCGGGAAAAGTCCCGCTGTACGAGGAGACTCCGGGCGAGACCCCGGAAATTGGCGTTGAGACCGAGGACAACGTCGCATTGCGCGTCGACCTGGGAGAGACCCATTTTTTCTTCGTGCCGGGCTGTGCCGACATCACGCCCGGGCTCAAAGAGCGCCTCCAGGGGGCGCCTCTGGTATTCTTCGACGGGACGTTGTGGAGCGACGACGAATTGGTCGACGCCGGTCTCACCGAAAAGACCGGACAGCGCATGGGCCACGTCAGCATCAGCGGCGACGGTGGGGTCCTGGAGTCGTTTTCCGATGCCGATATCGAGCGCAAAGTCCTGATTCATATCAATAACTCCAATCCCGTATTGCTCGACGATACCGAGGAGCGCCAGACGGTCGAAGCGGCCGGCTGGGACGTCGCCTACGACGGATGGACCATCGAGCTATAAAACGCCATCAGCGAAGTCTCCGGTGGCGATTCCCGGCCGCGCTCCGCCATTCTTTGGACAGCTATTGAGGACGGTGCATGACCGCCAGATCTGCCGACGACTTTCGGGCCGCCATCGAGGCCATCGGTGACGAGCGCTATCACTCACTCCACCCCTTTCACCACCTGTTGCACGACGGACAACTCAATCGGGGACAGGTCCAGGCCTGGGCGCTCAACCGCTTTTGTTACCAGGCGGCGATTCCGAGAAAGGACGCCGCCCTGATGTCGAGGACCGACGATCCGTCGCTTCGGCGCCACTGGCGAAGTCGCATCCTCGACCACGACGGACGACCCGACGACGGCGATATCGGCGGAATTGCGCGGTGGCTCAAATTGGCGGAGGCCACGGGGCTCGATGTCGACGATGTGCGAAATCAGCGCGGCGTTTTGCCGGCGACGACCTTCGCCGTCGAGGCCTACGTCCGCTACGTGCGGGACCGATCGCTTCTGGAGGCCGTCGCCTCGTCGCTGACCGAACTCTTTGCACCGGATATCATCGCCACTCGCTATGAGGGCATGATCGCCACCTACGATTTTATCGATAATGCGGCACTCGCCTACTTCGAGCACCGCCTCGATCAGGCGCCGAAAGACTCCAACTTCGCGCTGGATTACGTCATCGAATACGCCGAAAACCGGGCTCAGCAACAACAGGTATTGGATGCCGTCCGCTTTAAGTGCGACGTGTTGTGGTCCCAGCTCGACGCGCTGTATCACGCCTACGTCGACCCCGGCCATATTCCGCCGGGAGCCTTCGAGCCACAGGAATCATCGTGACAGCCATCGAATCCGATACAGTCGTGACGTGGGCCCGCGGTGTGCGTAGCCGCTACGACGAGACCCGCGAGCAGTGGATGATTTTGGGCCCGGAGCGGGTGGTCGTTCCCCAGGGCCCGGGCGCCGATATTGCCCGCTTGGTTGACGGGGAGCGCACCGTCGATGCCATCGTCTCCCAGCTCGTCGAGGAGTACGACGCCGACCGGGAGACCATCGAAGATGAGACGCTCCAGTTCTTGAGACAACTCGCCGACCAGGGATATATCGCCGTATGACGACGCCATCACCCATGGGCCTTCTGGCGGAATTGACGCACCGCTGCCCCCAGCGCTGTGTCTACTGTTCGAACCCCACCGAATTGACCCGAAAGTCAGCCGAGTTGTCGACGGAGCAGTGGACGTCGGTCTTCGAGGAGGCGGCGGCCCTCGGTGTGATCCACGTTCACCTGTCGGGTGGGGAGCCGGCAGTACGCAAGGACCTGGCGCAATTGGTCGATGGGGCGCGCACGGCCGGGCTGTACACCAATCTCATCACGTCGGGTCAGCTCCTGGACGAAGAGCGCATCGAGCAATTGGCCGACCGGGGCCTCGATCACGTCCAGCTGAGTATCGAGGACAGCGATCCGGAACTGGCAGACCATATCGGCGGACTTCAGGGCGCTCACCTCAAAAAACTGACCTGTGCGAGTTGGGTCCGCGACGCCGGCCTGAGGTTGACGGTCAATGCCGTTGTCCACCGCCAGAATTTGCATCATCTGGCCGATATCATCGATCTGGCGGTATCGATGGGCGCCGACCGTCTGGAGGTCGCTCACGCTCAATATCAGGGATGGGCCCTCAAAAACCGAGAGGCCCTGATGCCGACTCGAAAACAACTCGACGAGGCTACACAACTCGTCGAGGCTCGACGCGAACAACTCCAGGGGCAGCTGACCATCGATTATGTGGTGCCCGACTACCACGGCGTGCGCCCCAAGGCCTGTATGGGCGGCTGGGGCCGCCAGTTTCTGGTGGTTGCGCCCGACGGAAGGGTCCTTCCGTGCCACGGCGCCGACAGCATTCCGGAGCTCGACTTCGACAATGTCGCCGACCAAAATCTGGGCGATATCTGGAGCGATTCGCCGGCGTTTAACAGGTTTCGAGGCACGGACTGGATGCCCGAGCCCTGTCAGAGTTGTCCGGAAAAGAAAAAAGACTGGGGCGGATGCCGCTGCCAGGCTTTCGCGCTGACCGGTGATGCGTCGGCCACCGATCCGGTCTGCGAATTGTCGCCGGACCACCACATCGTCGAAGAGAGCGTCGACGAGGCGCTGAACACCGACGAGCCGAACTGGCAGTACCGCAGCTACGGCGGGGGAGGCGACGAGGTCGGTGTTGACCCGTAGCCGCGGCGCCGAAATGACACAGGGCGATCAGAGATCCATGGAGAGTCCGCCGCCGCACTCCACGGCCGCCCGGTAGGCATCGCGCTTCTTGAGTCGTTCGACAAGGGCTTGGACGGCCGGGTATTTTTCGGGGTCTACGCCGGCGGCTGCGCCCTCCAGAGGGACACTCATTTGAATGTCGGCCGCCGTAAAGTCGGCGCCGGCGAAATACTCCGATTCGCCAAGATGCTCTTCCCAGTAGTCGACGTGGGTGGCAAGACGCGGTTTGATGACCTCGCTTTCCACACCACGGGAGACGACCTTGAGCAGTGATGATACGGGCCACGGCGCCTGGCGGGGAAGCTCGGAAAAGACAATCCGCAAAAATAGGGGCGTCATCGCCGAGCCCTCGGCGTAGTGCATCCAGTAGCGGTATTGAGCGAAGGCGTCGGTGCCTGGCTCCGGACGAAGTTGCCCATCGCCGTATTCATCCAAAAGATACTCGATAATGACCGCCGATTCGGCCACGGTCCGCTCACCGTCGGTGACCACCGGTGACTTGCCGAGGGGATGAATCTTTTGAAGCTCTGGGGGCGCAAGTTTGGAGTCCGGGTCGCGCTCGTAGAACTCGATGTCGTAGTCGACACTCAGCTCTTCCAGAAGCCATAGAATGCGGTGGGAACGAGAATTTTCCAGGTGGTGAACTGTGATCATGAGATGTAAAACTTTTTTAAAGTACGCAAAAACATCGGCGAAATTTCGATAATAGATCATGCAGGGGCCGGAGGACTGTTTCGAGACTCTCCGGCGGGAATGGCGAATTGACACTCGATCAATGGCGAAGCAGCGACATACCGATGATCATACCTGATCACATACTCGCGAGCGGATGGCGCTGCAATAGTGAGGACGAGATGAAATTCCAAAATTTCAATAACTCTGCGGTCGGAGCCGGTATTTATGTGGTTTCGCAGTGGCCGGCTTCGGGTTTTCGCTTCGCATTCGGCTACCCCGTCGAAGGTTGGGATGTCGTCTGTGAGGCGAGGCAAGGCGGGATAATAGCAGAGGGGAAGAAGGTTAACGGATTCCTCAAACTGACCGCGCCTTCTTTGCGGCGTCGTTATTGGTTCGCCCGATGCGGCGTCGCAAGGAGGCAAACAGGGTGCGCTCTGCAACTCCGTCGGGGTATGGCGGAGTCCGGGGTCCGGCTACCGTGTCTCGTGTCGAAAGGCGCGGACATGGATAGCCGTGGCGCAGTCCCGAAAGCAGGATGCCACAAAAATCCGCGGCCTAACGGCCGTTATTTCAAAGGCTGCTGCAAGTTGGCAGTAGTGCAAACAAGGCGACTCAAGATTCGCAATATATTGAGCAGAAAAATGTGAGAAAATTGAGAATTTTCTAGAAATTGGGGGTTTTCGGATTCATGGTTTTTCTCTGGCCATTCGTCCATCCATCCTTCCGACCAACCGCCCGTCCGAATTACAGTAAATCTAAAATATTTTAGTTGATTCGCTCTGGTTTTGATGAGCGTGTACTTTTTTACTTAGAGTGGATTTCGGGTGACCGGGAGTGGATTGCAGCTGGTTGGTGCGAGCGTAGCTGCGAGCATTCGAGTTACTGGCGGTATGAGGCCGCTGTCGAACGCTCTGGCGGTATGAGGCCGCTGTCGACCCCTCCGACTTCGGTCGCTCGTGCTCCCTCAGCCACCTCCCCGCGAGGCGGCGGAGGAGCTTGGTGTTG
>CAYUPT010000015.1:0-17376 GCA_964446725.1 uncultured Bradymonadales bacterium
TGAACAACGCTCGAAAAATGATGCTCGTCATCTTTGCGGTGATTGGCCAGGCCGCCGGCCAGGCGGCGCTGCCCTATATGTCGAAACTCTTTGAGCAAGGCAAAGAGCAGGAGATGGGGCAAATGCTGTCTCGAAGTCTCCAACGGGTCTCATTTCTGTCAATGATCGGGACATCCGGTCTTCTGGCGGCGGCGTTTCCCATGATCTATCTGGTGTTTCAACGCGGCGCCTTCACGCCCTCGGACGCCCACATCACGGCCGTCTTACTGTGCTTTTTTGCCCTCGGATTGGCGGCCTGGAATCTCCAGACGTTGGCGGTGCGCGGCTTTTATGCCCGCAAGGACACATTGACACCGATGTTTATCGGCAGCGTGACGGTGGTGATGACCATTCCGATCTATATCGTATTCAACGATCATTTCGGCACCCCGGGCCTGGCGGCCGCGACCTCCCTGGGCATCACGGTCAACGCCCTGGCGACGATCGCCGTGTATCGCTGGCGAGCGGGCACACTACCGCTGCGACCGATTTTAATGGGCAGTCTGCGCGGCGTGCTCCACGCCGTGCCCGCCGGAGTCGCCGCCTACGCCCTCTATCTGTGGCTCGGCCCCGAGCAACTGGATGTCGGGTTCTGGCCACTGGTCGGGCTGTTGTCGGTGATGGGATTGGGGTTTTTCGGCACCCTGGCGGCGACGACGTCACTGATGGAACCGCCGGAGATGGATGTCATCTGGGACCGCGTCAAACGCAAGGTGCCCGGCGTCGACCCGTCTTAAGTCCATCGGGCGTCATCGACGCCTCGAGCACATTGCACGAATATTTTAATTTGCGATCGCCGCCGAAGAATTCAGCGGTCGGGGAGGGGCGGCAGATCGACTTTGCCAGTGACTTCAAAGCTGACAATTTCGACCTGGTGCAACAGATAGATGGTTCGATAGACCGTCTCGTGGTGCTCGGGTCCGAATTTCTCGAGCAACGCCTCCAGGGTATCGCCGGAATCGAGTTCATTGATGACCCGCAACTCTCGGGTCCGAAGTCCCAGCCGATCGATTTCAAAGGCCGGAGGCTCATTGCGGTAGATACTGACAAAGCTGCGATTTTCGTAGACGCCTCGGATGTGGTCGATACTGACGCGCTCTCGACAGCCCTCGACAATCGTATCGTAGGTATCGAGCCCCAGTGAGTATCCCGGTGTATCGGGCTCCTGATTTTCGTAGTATCCGTAGTATCCACTGCGCCAGCTAAAGATTTCGAGCAGTTTTTCACGCATCTGCCCCGAGAGATATTCAAATAACTCGTGGGCTGGAATTGCGCCGATGGCCACCAGCGCATCGCCGAGTCGCCCGCCCCACTCGTCGAGGCGGCGGAGGGCCTCGTCGAGTTCATCCTCGGAGATGACATTGCGGGAGCGCAGAAACCGCCCCAGCAATTCCTCCTGGCGATTGGACTCGATAAAAATCGGTTCCCCGTCGCGAAAGTAGATCGACTTCTCGATCTCATCGCGCTCCATGACCAGCCGCCCGGTGGCCCCCGCCAGATGGAGCCGGGCCAGTATCCGGGCCACTGCCACATTGCCCAGTTCTCCTTCGTAGCTGGCGTACTGATCTTTGAGTTCCTGGATGGTGTCCGACGGATCGGGGTGGGTGCCCGTATCGGGGGCCGGCGTGGCGACCGGGGAGTCCGGTCCATCGAGACTCTGGGATTGTTGTGGCGGGTCCCCGGGGTCTGGCGACTGCGACGATGGCTCATCGCCGGCGTCGTCGACCGGAGAGCTGGCCTTCTTTAGTACCCCGGCAGGCTGAGCGCCTTCGTCGGACGACGTCTCGGCCTCCATCGCCCCGGGACGCCGGCGCATCACATCGGTGTCTCCGTCATCTTTGCCGGGCCCAGGGGGGCGTTGACCGGCCGAATCCCGGGGCTGAGACTCCGCTTGCTGCTGGATCCGCGGTCTGGGCTTGGAGCGCCTGTCCGGCAGCTCCAATTCCTCATCCAGCGCCAATTCCTGGACATCCTGCAAGGGCTTCCATTCCCCGTTATCGACGGAGATGCGGTCCTCGCTTCGCGGTCTTCGAACGCGCAGAAGGTCGACGAGGGTATCGGCGCCCATGGGGCCAAAGACCAGCCCGCTGTCGTCGCGGTAGCGATACCGGCCCTGGTTGTCGTCGGACGTCTCGTCTCCGCCCTGCTGTTCGACGCCTTCGGCGCCGTGATCGGGTTGTTCGACACGGGCGGTGTCCTGAACGGACATCGACGACGGCGTCTCGGGCGCCTCGGCGGGATTCGACGAGGCCTGTGACGAGTCGTCGGTCATCACTGCCGCCTGGGACGGCTTCGACGCTGCTGACGGCGTCGAGGACGATGACGATATCGACTGCGAGGCCTCGGAGGTCTCGCCGTTTTCGACGCGGGCCATCTCTCGACTCAGAGCTTCGCCACCGGGTTCGGAGCGGCGCTGCTCCTTTTCTTCTTCGATCTCCTCGGCAAATAGCCGGCGCATAAAACTCGACAGGTCACTGCCGGTGACCTTGATGCTGTGTTGAAAACAGAAATCAACCAACGCCTGATAGAACTCTCCGGCGGTCTGAAATCGCTCTTCGCGATGCTTGGTCAGGCCTCGCTGTAGGATATCGCCCAGATCACCGGGAATGGGCTGGGCATTGCGCAGGCTGTCGGCGATGTCGGCATCGCGCACCTTGAGCATGACGTCCAGATCGGAGTCTCCGATAAAGAGCCGATTCATGCTCAATGCTTCAAAGAGGACGATGCTGGCCGCAAATAGATCGCTGCGGGCGTCAATTTCATTGCCCATCACCTGCTCGGGACTCATATAACCGACTTTGCCCTTGAGCGTTCCGCTTTCGGTCAAGGTGCGCTCGATGGCGGCCTTGGCGACGCCGAAATCGCCGATTTTGACGTCTCCGGCGTAGCTGATCATGATATTCGACGGGCTGACATCGCGGTGGATGATATTGAGCGGCTCGCCGTACGGGTCCTTGGCGCGATGAGCAAAATCGAGGCCCTTGAGGGTCTCCATGGCAATAAATAACACCAGATCGAGCGGAATCTTGATATTGAGTTCCGCACAGCGGGCCAGAACATCGAGCAGATCCTTGCCGTGGACGTACTCCATGGCAATGTAGTACTGCTCGTCGAGCTCCCCCAGATCGAAGACCTGAACGATATTGGCGTGATATAAATTGACCGCCAATTTCGCCTCGTTGATAAACATTTCGACGAATTCGGAGTCGTCGACGAGGCTGGGCAAAATCAATTTGATGGCGAATTCTTTTTCAAATCCGGCAGCGCCGAAGGTCTTGGCGCGGTAGATCTCAGCCATGCCACCGCTGCCAATTTTTTGCAGCAGGGCGTAGCGACCAAATTTTGTCCAATTGCTGGGGTCGTCAGCCACTTCAATTGCCTACGTGACCAGAGTCGTCGATTTGTGCAAGGGAATTGCAGATGACCAAACAGGAAGCTTTGTACACTGGCCCGCTTCCAGGAGAACCCTGTGCGTCGAGCTGTTTTCCCGATCATTCCAAGCTTGCAAAAGATCCAGAAATCGCGCCTGGCAAAATGTTAAACGTATCGTCATGAACGACACCGCGACTTTAACACAGCCACCGCGTTCCGACCAGTGTTTGCGCGAAGCGCGACTAGGCCGCCAGATAAGGGGGAAATCGACGCCACCGAAGGCAAGATGGCGTCGCCGCACCATCAGCGCAGGTAGACGTCGATATCGTCAGATGTCGCGAAGTAAAAATCGACGTCGTCGAGGCCGTCGACCGCCTGATGTCGTCGGTGGACGCGACGCAGTGTCAGTGTCGCGCGCTCTCCTCGCGAACCCAGCTGCTGGAGGCGATCGGCGGGGACCGTCAGGGCGCCGGAGTCGACGCTCCGACACTGCAGGCGGGCATCGTAGGGACCGGTTCCCATCGCCAATTCGACGATGACTTCGCCATCCTCATTGCCATCGGTCTCCCAGACCAACTCCAGTCCCTGGCGGTTGGGATCGACGGCGATATGGTCGCGATCGTAGATCGGTTGGCCGTTGGCGGCGGCCAACACCACCGGAGGTGGCGCCTGGAGTGTCACGTCAAAGCCACCGGCTTCCGCCGAGCCGGGAGCGGTTAACCGATAGGACTCGCCGGGTCGATAATCGAGGCCCTCCGATGGGTCATCGCCACTCCACTGACTGCCGTAGACGACGCCGTGAAAGGAATTGAGCAGATCGGGAAGCTGGCGAGCCTGAAGCGACAGCCGGTCATCGACGGGCGATGTAATCTCGATGTCGCCGACATCCAGAAGATGAAGGGTTGCCGACGGAAGATTGTCGGAGGAATCGACGGCGCCGTCGACGCGCCGGCATTCGCCTTCCTCAAGTCCCCGGGGCAGTCCCCAGACTTCCAGCGCATCGAGGGCGGGACCGATGGCGACGCCGCGGGCGTCGAGAAATTGAGCCTGCACATCGAGTTCCGCTCCATCGCCGGAGGACGGCTCGATGGCCTCGATAGCGACAGCTCCGTAGCGGGTCTCGACGACGGGGGCGTCATCACCGGCCTCGGAGCGATCGGTCATCGACTCTCCGGAGGTACATCCGGCGATAACAGCGGTACTGAATATACCGATTGTCAGGATTTGAATGAGTTTTGTCGTCATGTCAAAAAACTCCAGCCAGTCTCTTCAGGCCATGGACGCGCCACGGTAGCACGGGGGTCTGGATCGTCAAGACCGTCGTCGAATCGGCCTTATAGCCGTGCCCGCTACCGAACCGCGACAGAACGTCTGGTATCAATACCGTCAACCGTCTACAGTGGCTTTGACGCCGACGTTGCTCCGCCTATTCACAGCGCCATTTAGTAAACGTAAGACCATGACCGAATCATTCGAGGGAACATCATCGTATATCGCCAGTCCCGAACTTCGGGAGGTCGTCAATGTAGCATTGGCCCTCGAAAAACCGCTGCTCATCCGCGGTGAACCGGGCACCGGCAAAACACTGCTGGCCGACGCCGTCGCCGATGCCCTCGAGATGGAGCTGATCCGATGGCACGTCAAATCCTCGACAAGCGCTGCCGACGGCCTCTACCACTACGATACCGTCCAGCGTCTCAATGACAGCCGATTTGGCGACGGCAACGTCGATCAGATCGAAAATTACATCGACCTCGGCCCCCTTGGAAGGGCCTTTGATGCCGACGAGCGCTGCGTGGTCCTCATCGATGAAATTGACAAGGCCGATCTGGAATTTCCCAACGACCTGCTCCACGAGTTGGATTCGATGCGCTTTGTCGTCGACGAGACCGGCCGCGAGATCGTGGCTAAACACCGTCCCTTCGTGCTCATTACCTCCAATGCCGAAAAGGAATTGCCCGACGCCTTTTTGCGCCGCTGTATCTTTCACTACATCGATTTCCCCAGTCCCGATCTGATGCGCGATATCGTCGAGGTCCATCACCCGGAACTCGACGAGACGCTCCTCGATCACTGCCTGGAACAATTCTATCTGCTGCGCCAGCGCCAGGATCTGCGCAAACGGCCCTCGACAAGTGAACTCATCGACTGGATCGGCGCCATGGTCCGCTCCGGGCTCAACCCCGAAGAATTCGACGAGCAGTATCCGTTTTTGGGCGTTCTTTTGAAAAAAGAGAGCGATCTGGAGTTGATTCGGTGAATGCTGTCGGCGCCCCGGCGCCCGTCGACGGGCGCTCCACGTCCGCTCCAAGCCGCGACTCAGGCCCCGAGACTGTACCGTGTTTGTAGAATTTTTCTTTCATCTTCGAAAACGGGGCATTCCCGTCTCGCCCACCGAGTTCTTGACACTTCTGGAGGCCCTCGAGCAGGGGCTGGCACAGTCGAGTCTGTCGAAATTCTACAGCCTCGCCCGCTCGGTACTGGTCAAACGCGTCGAGAATTTCGACCGCTACGACGCGGCCTTTGCCGAATTTTTCGACGACCGTCCCTTCGAGTTGCCCGGCGACGACGCCGAGATCACCGACGCCCTGTTGGAGTGGCTCGACAACGCCAAATTTCTCCGTGACCTCTCCGATGAGCAGCTGGAGGCCCTGGACAAATTGGACCTGGAGGAACTTCGCGAGCAATTCGAACAGCGCCTGGACGAACAAGATGAGCGCCACGACGGCGGCGACCACTGGGTGGGCACCGGGGGAACGAGTCCCTTCGGCCACTCCGGCAAGCATCCCTCCGGTATTCGCGTCGGCGGGACCGGTCAGAATCGATCGGCGATGCAGATTGCCTCCGAGCGGCGCTTTCAGAATCTACGGACCGACCGCGTCCTCGACACCCGTCAGATCAGCGTCGCCCTTCGAAAGTTACGCCGACTGACCCGCGACGGCCGCCCCGAGGAGCTGGACTTAGAGGCCACCATCGACGCCACGGCCCGCAACTGCGGCGATATCGAGATGGTCTTTCGCCCACCGCGCAAAAATCAGGTCAAATTACTGCTCCTCGCCGACGTCGGCGGGTCGATGACGCCGCATTCCGAACTGGTCAGCCGGCTATTGTCGGCGGCCCACGATGCCCACCACTTCAAGGCGTTTAAGCGCTATTACTTCCACAACTGTCCGTACGAGACGCTGTACACCGACATCAGTCGCCGCGAAGGCGAAGCGACGAGTGATATCCTGGCGAATCTGGATCGAAGATGGCGTTGTCTGATCGTCGGCGACGCGGCAATGGCGCCCCCGGAATTGATGCAACCGGGAGGCTGCATCGACTACTTTCACTACAACGAAGAACCGGGCCTGACCTGGCTGGATCGAATCGACGACGCCGTCGGCGATGTGGCCTGGCTCAATCCCGACAAGCCGCGGTGGTGGCAGAGTTTTACGACCAAGAAGATCGGCCGAAAATTCCCGATGTTTCCCCTTACCTTAGAGGGCCTCGACGAGGCGATCGACGAGTTGCGATAGTCGCGTCGTCGCGCCCCGCCGCCGGTTTACCCAATTTCCCACCGCCGCAGATAGCCAAACGCAAGTGTCGTCAGGGCCATGACGGCGCCCAGAGCGACGACCAGTGACACATTGGCCACGCCACCGGCAGCCCGGCGCGGCATGTCGCCGCGCAACACCTGATCGCCCTCGTGGATCATCACCCGCTCGCCGAGGACTTCCAGTCCCAGCGGGGCGTGGACATCGAGGCTTCGCGTCGTCGGCCAGCGAAGTCGATGGCGTTGGGCAACCGACGGATCGTCGACCACATCGTCAACCCAGGCGATCTCGGCGGCATGCGCCAGATCCATGACCACCACCACCTGATCGCCGTCGACGGCCAGCCCGGTCGTCACACCGGACTCCCAGGGCCCCGAGATCTGCGACCAGTTCTGTCCCCGGTCGGTGCTGATGGCCAACCGCGCCCCGTGGGCCACCACCAGGCCCTGGTCGTCGGGCAACAGCGCGATCTGCAGGGGCGTTTCGTGGTCGTGTTCTCGAAATGCGTGGGCGGTCTGCCAGGTCGCCCCCCCGTCGTCGCTGCGCCACAGCTGGGCCGGTCGATGTCGACGCCGGGGCTCGGTGACCGCCAAGTAGGTCTGATCGCGCATCGCCAGAAAATGAGTAATGACCGAGCCCTCGATGGCCTGTCGGAAGGCATCGCCGATCTGAAGGCGCCGCCAGGTCGCCCCGGCATCACTGGAAATGACCGGTCCCCGGCGATGGGACCAGGCGATCAATTCGGTGGACTCCGATCGCACCACCAGATCGAGGATCGCGGAGTGTGGCAAGGTCACCGACGCTCGGTGCGGCGGATTAAAGACCACGTCATCGCCGTCGTCGACGGGCGCGACCTGAGAGGACTCCTGGCGCTGGCCATCGACGAATAACTCGATGCCCCCGCCTGCAGTTCCGGCCAGAAGTCGCCGGTGTTCGTCGTCGAAATACAGGGCACTGACGGCGCGATCGTCGAGCCGGATCTGATCGTCGGCACCGACGGAGGTCCGCTCGTAAAGCCCGGCATCGGTGCCGACGAATATCCGATCGGGGCCGGCGACGATGGCGTCTCGCGTATCGGCGCCGTCGAGCCCCGAATTATCCTCCCGCCAGTACTCGCCGCCGTCGTCCGAACGCAGGACTCCCCGCCCCGCCGTCGCCGCCCACACCGACGAATGAGACTCGTCGAAGACAAGCCCTGTCACACCGCGGCGATCGGCATCCCGGGAGCGCGTCTCGACCCACTCCCGGCCCCCGTCATCGCTGCGCCACAATCCGCCGTTATCGCCGATCAGCCACAGTTGATAGCCGGCCTCGGTCTCATCGTCTTCGACGAGCTCCAGACGCCGATAGGTCTCCGGTTCCAGAGAGTCCCGGGCGACCTCGATGCTCTCCCAGCTCGAACCCCGGTCGTCGCTTCGGTAGATGGCGCGAGTATCGACCAGATACAGAGAATCCATCCCGGGCCGCCGCACCAGATCGCGGTCGACGCCGTCCAGTGTGGCGACTTCGCGAAATGGCTCGTCGGCGTCACCGCGCCGATAGATGCGCAGGTCGCGTCCGTGGACGGTGACCAGGTCGTAGTCGTTGTATTCGTCGGCCGGCAGATAGTGATGGAGTTGAGCCGGCAGGTCTTCGCCACCGTCTTCGAGCACCGTTCCGGCCAGCGACACTTCCCGCCAGTCGACGTCGCGACGCCCCTCTTCGATCTCGCCGTTCAAGGCCTCTTTGTGCCACAGCTGCTCTCCGTCAAATACATACAGCGCGTCGTCGGTCGTCAGCAGTCTCAACCCGGGCTCCATCGTCGACGGTTGTCGACCTGAGGCCACGAACCGCTCGGAGCCCGACTGGCCCGGCGGTGTGACCACTTGCCAGCTGCGGCCCAAATCGTCGCTGTACAGCAGCGTGGCCGGCTGTCCGGCCGCCGGCAACGCCACCGTCCACAGTCGATCGTCGACCACCGCAAAGTAGTCCTCTGGTCCGAATTTGGCATGACGTGTCGACTGTCCGACGGCGTAAAATACGTCGAGTCCCGGGTCGTCGATACTCATCGGCCACTGGGCCGGACGCCGCTCCCACTGGTCTCCATCGACGGGCCGCACATAAAGGTCGGATCCCGTCGGCGCCACCAGGTGGGTCGTGTCATCGACATCGACAGAGGCCACCGTCGCAACTTCACCGCCGGCCGACGAATCCACGGTCTTGAGCGAAATGCTGGTATCGCCACTGCTACACCCGACGGCCGCCATCAACGCAACGGCCACCCATACCCCCCACCATCGGCGCCCCCCGTAATCTCGGCGGCGAATCTCATCGTTACTCCTCACGGTATCTCCATCTCCACAATATGAAATTCGACGCGTCGATTCTGAGCTCGCCCCATCGAGGTGTCGTTGTCGGCCACCGGCTCCTCTTCACCGAAGCCAACGGACTCCAGACGCTCGGGCTCGATTCCGGCGTCGATAAGGTACTGACGAACGCTATCGGCGCGCTGTTGACTGAGGTCCAAGTTCATCTGAGCGGGGCCGACATCATCGGTATGGCCGTCGATGCGAAGCACCACAATCGCCTCGTTGCGCTCGATCAAAGTGGCCACATCGTCGAGGACGCCGGTGCTCTCGGCGGTGATCTGAGCGCTTCCGGTTTCGAATGTGACGTCGTCGGTGATCACGATGGCGCCCTGGCGAATGGCGGCATGGCCTTCGTCGTCTTCGGCCATCGCCGGGGGTTGTTCGTCGGTCTGGCCATCGGGCTGTTCGGGCTCCGGGGGCGACCACTGGTCGCGGTCCCGGGGTCGGTCGAGCAGTGCTGCCGGGTCATCGAGATCTCGGGACTCCGGCGTCGCACAGTCCTCTTCGGGATCGAAGCGAAGACGGCGCACATATTCGCCGGGCTCCCAGCCTTCACAGGGATCGACCTGGACTTCGAAATTCGGATTACTGTAGTCGACGCGCCACCATCCACCGGTGGCCCACTTGCCGTCGATGCCGAAAAATACGCGCCAGTTCGGCGCTCCCACACCGTCGGTCATCCCGGCGCCAATTCCGCCGGTCACCGACCACCGGTCGTGGAAGCCGTAGCGAAGGGCGGCCCGACCCTCGACGGGGACCTCGCCCTCGACGATGCCGGCCAGCCGTTCTGGTCTGGGCTGAACCCCGACGGCACCGGTGAGTTCACCAATGACGTCGAGGTCATCGGTGATAAACGGTGAATGAACCCCCAGTCCCCAGGTCACCTCGTTGCCCAGCACATTTTCCTGGACGTGGCGCTCGCCGGGCCGATAGCGAAATCCGAGATTCGCCGAGGCGCGAATCGTCTCGTAAAAGACGTATTCGCCGATCGCCAGGGCCTCGGCGACGAAGCCGCCATCGCCGCCCAGTGCCCCACTGTTGCCCAGTGGAATGGAGGTGCCGGCGACAAACGATAGACCGAAGGGATGCTCCGCCAGCGGCAACACCTCGAATTTTGACGTCAACCGAAGGTCGTTGAGGGCCGTCTGCGGAAGATGGGGCGGAGGCGACTCGTCATCGGGCCACAACGGGCCCAACTCGGCGCCGCGCTGACGCATCGTCCAGGGCACGACCAGACTGACTTCAGCGATATCGTACAGCCCGATGGTGCCGGCGACATCGAGCTGTGTCTGGTAGGCCACGCCCTGGGCTCCGGACAGAAACACCGGATGGTCGGCGTGATTGAAGTAGGCGCCTGCACTCCACTGAAGGTGCGGTGCAACGCCGGTACCGAAGACCGTCAGATAGTCGGCGGGCCCGGCGGCCGGGCGAAATCGCTGCAACTGCCAGGATGGAAAGTCGCGCACACTGTCATTTTCCTGAGCGACAGCCGTCGACGGCGTCCACATCAGCGTCGCGACCACCGCCAGGGCCATCGCGACAGCGCCGACCGCCATCAATGAGCCCCGGCCGCCATGTTGACGCCTCGCCGCCCGCGGTGTTGCACCTGTAGAGTTTCGACTCATGGCCTGTCTCGTCTGTAAAGTGATCCGACCGTTTGCTGTCTGTATTCAATATGACAACAGATCGGCGCCACCGACGACAGTAACGATTGTAAAACACAGTCAGTCCCGCCCGTCCAAAGGAGTTCGAAATCGCGGCACGTCCTCCGCAACAAGACGGCCAACACGGGTTGCGGCCGCCGAAATTCCCGGACCATCGGCGATGTGCCGATTCCACCACCGCCCCGTAATGGAGGTCGTCCCGCTGTCGGCGGGGCTCACATCTCCTTGAGTCGCTCCAATTCGCGACGGACCCGGCCCAGTTCGTCGGGGGGATCGTCGACGTCGTCCACAATGGCCAGCGCCTCGGTATACAGCGGTCTGGCCTCGTCGGGCTGCTCCAACGTGTCGGCGTGGATGCGCGCCGCCTCGACCAGTGCCTCGAATCGCCGATGGGCGTCGAGCAGCAGCGCCGCATAGGACTCGAGGTCGGCGGCCAGATCGGAGTGGGCGTCGCACTGGCGGTTCAACTCGATGCGCCGCTCCAACGCCCCGGCGTTCTCCGGCCACAACTGGTAGGCGATGCCCCACAGTCGGCGCGCCTTGCGCGGCTCGTCGAGTTGTTCATCGACGACATGCGCCACATCGGCGGCGATCTCGCTGGCCGGCACGCGAACTGCAGCGCTGATATCATCGGGGTCGAGCCCGGCGATGTCATCGACGTCAACTCCCTCCGGTCTGCCGATGAGCAGCCCCAGTTCGCGCCCCAGGCTGTCGACGTAGCCCAACCAGTTGCCGACGACGCCCTGGGCCTCCTTGATGCCGTCCAAGGCCTGGGAGTCGCCGGGGGCGGCCTCCAGCACCTGCTCGAAG
Organism: uncultured Bradymonadales bacterium; assembly: GCA_964446725.1. GTDB lineage: Bacteria > Myxococcota_A > Bradymonadia > Bradymonadales > Bradymonadaceae > SLJM01. The sequence continues at coordinate 11,770 of CAYUPT010000015.1, forward strand.
TGCTCGATGGCCCGCCCCGGCTCGTCGAGTCGCCGAAGCAACACCTCGGCCAACTCGCGCCGGGTCTCCACGGTGTCGATCCCACCGCCGGAAACCGCGACGACCGTCTCCAGATGCTCGGTGACGGCCGCCCAGTCCTCGTCGTCTCTGGCGATCTGGGCCAGCAGTCGATGGGCCGCCTCGTGGTCGCGCTCGCGCTTGAGCACCTCGTCGAGCCACCGGCGGGCCCCATCGGCGTCAGAGCGCTTATCCCACAGCGTCTGAGCCAGAAGGAGTCGATAGGTCATCTTCATCTGCTCGGTATCCGCCGCCTCGAGACGGGCCTTTAGCAATTGGATGCGGGACTCGACGTCGCCGCGCTCCTCGTAGATCGATTCCAGGGCATTGAGCACCTCCGGGTTTGCGCCCCGTCCGTCGGGCTCGAGCCGTCGCACGCGCTCAAGATGGGGACGGGCGGCGTCGACGTCATCGAGATCGTAATAAAATAATTCGCCGGCCTCTCGCGACATCGACACTCGCTCTGCGTTATCGATCACCTCCGCATCACTGCCCCCGGCGAGCGTCAAGACCTGCTCGATGGACTCCGCAATCTCTCGTTTATCTCCCGAATTACGCGCCTCTTCCAAGGCCTGGCGAGCCATCTCGACGGGCTTGATCCGGGGCGCCGTATCGATTTCGCTCTCCTCGTCGAGCCCCGACGTCGGCTCGTCGGAAAGCGACAGCGACCACCCATCGGAAGCCCGGTCGTCCGGATCCGGCGGAGAGCTATCTTCGCGCAGTGACTCGAAATCTCCGACCGGCATCTGCACGGTGTCCGGCTCGTCACCGCTCTGACGACGGTCGAGCACCGATTTGTCGTCGATCTCATCGGGATTTGGAAGCTCGGAGGGGCGCTTTTTCATCGATGCAAATCGGCGTCGAAACGACTGGACGCTGTCGCCGTCGGTATCGCCGGAGTCGCCGGGCTCATCGGAGTTCGACAACCCGGAGGGTCGCGGAAGGTCCAGCCCCTCATCGCCGTCACCGCCGTCGGTGGAGGCCGACCGAGCAGGGTCTTCGGACGACGGTGACGGGATATCGGCAGAAGGCATCTTCTGGCGCGTCGGCATCTCGCGAGGGGTTCGCGTCGGCGAGTCCGCGGGCTCGCGCTGGAATTGCTCATCGGCGGAAGGCGACGCCCCGTCGTCGTCATCGCCGGATAGTTCATCGAGCATCGCGTCGAGCCGGTCGTCGACGTCGTCAAATTGGGCCCCAGCATCGTCGGGGCCGGCCAGTGCCGCCGCCCGATCGCGGGCCTCACCGGCGACCGCCCCATCACCTCGCTCCTCGGCCCACATGGCGACTTTGAGCAATAATTCGCGCTCCTGGGATGCCGAAGGGACCACTTCTGCAAAGCGAATCAGCATCTTTTCGAGCAATCGTCCGGCCGTCGACGAACCGACGGGCGCACTGGCATCGACGCCGTGTTCCTCGACATAGGCCTCGAGGACGCGACATCCGTTCTCCAGTGCCGTGCGGTCTCCGGGCTGGAGTTTGGCGGCCTCCAGATAGGAGCGAGTCGCCCGTTTGAGATCGCCGATCGACTCGCTGGCTGCGCCGAGTTCGATCAGGATGTCGTGGCGCCGGTGGTGGTCGCGAGTGCGCACCAACACCGTGTTGAGGGCGTCGCGAAGTGTCTCGAAGCGGCGATGCTCGCTGAGCAACTCGACCAGTTTTTGGCGAACCTCGTCGTTGGTGGGGTCGGCGTCCAGAATATTGCGATACTGAGTCTGTCCGTCCTCTGGAAACCCGAGTGCCGCGTAGAGATCGGCGAGTTTTTCGACAAATTGGAGCCGTCGCTCCTCGGAGTCCGAGGCGTCGATCTGGTTGCGGTACAACTCGATGAGTTCTTCGGGGCGCCCGCCCCGGCGAAGATGCTCCTCGAGCCACTCCAATGCCTCGCGATCGGTGGCATCGAGCTCCAAAATGCGCCGAAAGTGGCTGGCCGCCGCCGACGGCCGATCGCGGTGCTGGTACAGTCGCCCCAGGTGTCGGTGGGCCTCGCGCAACTGGTGCTGAAGTTCGCGCCGCAACGGCTGGCCGTCGCCGTCGTCTCGGGCCGCTTCGAAATCGGGTCGATCGCCGCTGACGACGCGCTCCAAAAGCTGAACAGCATCGCGCCAGTAGTCGGTGGCCTCTTCGTGGCGACCCAGTTGCTCGCACATCTCACCGGTCAGCCCCAGCCGGCGCGCCCGGGTCGTGGCGTCCGATGCCTGCTCGATGTCGCCATCGCCAGCGGCCAGCGAGCGCCGAAATGCCAGCAGTGCCTGGCGCGGGTCTTCCATCTCCTCGAACCACAACTGACCGACCCGAAAATACAATTCTGCCGCCAGGTCCGAGCGCTCTTCGGCCTCCGCAGTCCGAGCCGCCGAACCAAAGGCCTTGAGCGCCCGCAAAGGCTCGCCACCCAGGACGTAACTCTCGCCCAGTGCGTGCAGCGCGTCGAGCTGGGTGGCATCGAGGCGAAGGACTTTCTCGAGGTACATCCGAGCTTCGGCGAGGTCTCCTTCGCGGTCCATCAGATGGTGCGCCAACTCCAGATAGATCTCCTGGAGTTGCTGGCGCTCGGTGTAGACACCGGTCAACCGCTTGAGGGTCTCCTCGAGCCCGGAGCGGCTGTCGATGCGTTCGTAAAGTGTGCGCAGTCGCTCCAGTACGGCGCGGTGGCGCGGATCGCGCTTGAGGACTTCTCGAAGCCGGGCTGCCGCCGCTTCCGGGTCGTCGTCGCTCAATAGATCGGCGAGGGCCAGCTCGCACAAAATCCAGTCCCGCGTCTGCTGGCGATCCCGCAGCGTGTCGGCCAATTTCTCAAAGGCCTTGCGGGCCTGGTCGGGCCGACGCCTGGCCAATTCGATGATCGGCGCCACCAGAGCGGCCTGCAGACTCTCGGGATCCTCGTCGACGAGCTCTCTTCGAATCGACTCCGCCTCCGCAAGATTCGCCGGCGAGGCATCGGCGACGAGACAATCCAGAAGCCTTGCCACAAGCCCCGGGTCGAGGCCGTAGACGTCGCGGTGATTCGACAGCAGCGACAGGGCCTGGCGGATCTGACCGTCAAATAGGGCCTGATCGGCGTGCGAGAACAGCTCCTTCGATTCATACGCCGCAAGCGCCCGGGCCCCCTCTTCGGTGGCCGCCAATTCGTGCTCTGTGCCCCGGTTTTTGGGACCGGATTTCGGATCGTCGTCGACGGCGCGAATCGTCAATACGCCGGGGCGAATTCGCGCCGTATCCAATACCACTCCCGACAGATTGGGGAGCTTCCATCCCACCTTCGGAAAGATGTGCAAAAACAGCAGCTTGAGCGGCCGAAAGCGAATGATGTCGCCGGCGATCCCGACCGTAAAACTCGCTCCCCGGCCGGGAGCCCGAAAGACCGGCGTATTTAACAGGCCGGTCATCAATTCGTGGACCACCAGCCTCGCCGGATAGGGAAGCGGGCCGTAGGCCCGATAGTCGTACAGCGACAGGTGAACTTCGTCGGCGCGCGCCGGCTCCGGCGGGATCAAAGCCGCCCGAAAGCTCACATAGGTATCGGTGCCCAGGCTGCCGAGTTCGAAACTGATATGGGCGGCGTCATCGAGAAAACGGACGTCCAGCTGTCGAAAGCCCTCCAGCTGCGATGCCGCCTCACCGAGCAGATCGCCGAGTCCGACCTCGGAGATCGCAAATTCGACGTCGCGAACCAGACAGCGGGTGTGGCGAAAGCGATTTAAGCCTCCCCGGGCGTCGAATGGAAATTGCAGGTCCGGAATCTCCATGCGCAGCGATTCCAGGGCGATCCAGTCGCTGATGCGCTGGCGCTCTGCCCACAGATATCCCCGACCGAACATAAAATCGAGGTTCAGCCCCAGGGGATTGTCGGACTGCTTGGATACTTCCATCGAGACCTACTGACTGTGACCGGTCGGGCCGTCACCTGCGGATGCCATCAGCGACGAGATGGCCCGTTGCGCCTCGTCGACCAGCGCATCGTCGCCGCGCTCGCGGCCCAGATCGGCGACCTCCATCCAGGCCATCTTGCGAAGTCCATCGGGTGCACTGGAATCGGCGACGCTGCGAAAACTCCGCAGCGCGGCGCCCTGACGGCCGCGCACCGCCTCGCATCGACCGTGCGCCATCTTTGCCATCACGCCAAAGGGCGGTGCGCATTTTCTGGTGGCCCGCCGAAAAACGCGGGCCGCCTGCTCGACATCGCCGTCTTTGAGCAGGCGAAGGCCGCGGATAAACATTTTGCGGTCGCCGTCGACATCGGGCCAACGCCTATCGATGACCGTCGATAATCGCTCCAGCAACTGCGGTCGCTCCTCGCCGTCCATGGCGTCCTCCATCGGTGGTCAAATATTCGGTATACGCCAGATTGTCGGCCAAATACCGCGATACCGCAAACGCCGCCGACAGTCGACGGCCGGCGACCGATAACAGTCGCCGACCGCCGATTCCGTCGTCGATTACGGCGCCAACCGACGGAACGTCATCGGAGAGGAACCATCAAAACGGGATATCATCGTCATCAAAGGACTGGTCGAAGTTATTCTCCGAACCGCCTCCACCGCCTCCGCCTCCGGCACCACCGGCATCGGCGTCGGTATACGGCGGCGGCTCGCTGTAGCCTCCGCCACCACCGCCTCCGCCGCCGCTGAGAAACTGCACGGTCTGAGCGACGACTTCCGTCGAATAGCGCTTGTTGCCCGAGTCATCGGTCCACTCCCGGGTCTGAATCCGCCCCTCGACGTAGACCTGGCGGCCCTTGCCGAGGTACTCGCTGCAATTTTCGGCCTGCCGACCGAATACGGCGACCTTGTGCCACTCCGTTCGCTTTTGTTTCTGACCGTTATCATCGGTCCACTGCCGATTGGTGGCGATACTCATATTGGTCACCGGTGTGCCGCTCTGGGTATAGCGAAGCTCCGGGTCGTCGCCCAGGTTTCCGACGAGAATTGCTTTATTTACCGTCATCTGTTGCTCCTCAGTGATATAGGCCAATCGGCGCCATCGACGCCGACAATGCGTTCGCGTTCGTGTACCGTTGAAATGGTCGGCGCGCAAACTATCGAGTGGTCACCGATCGACTGCAACCTGACTTCACTACCGACAGGTCGCGCCACTGCGGCACCATCGCGCCATACCCAACGAACCAGCAAGTACGGGATCGACATTCCCCGACCGACGCGGTCCGTCCTTTCTTATTGTCGCCACTTATGCCAGACATTTTGCGTAGAATCTTGAGATTCGACATCATCGATCGCCTCCAGGACTGCTATAAGCCCGGAGGCCGATGACCCGCATTGAGCGACTTCAGCCCCGCAACTCGGGGCCTACCCCTTACGCCTTGCGCCCCTCGATACGCCATGACTCTTCTGGACCGCCTCAGCGATCGCGTCGGTGACTTCTTCGAGGAGGTCATGCTCCCCGAAGAAATCCACAGCCTCCATCAAAAGGCTCAACAGGCGATGGGACGCGATGACTACCGGCAGGCCCTGCAGTATCTGGGCGAGGCCGAACATCGCCGTCCGAACACCGAGCGGACCCGACGGATGCGAGCACTCTGTCATTTTTACCTGGAGA
>CAYUPT010000016.1:0-9692 GCA_964446725.1 uncultured Bradymonadales bacterium
AGCTGGTTTGGTGAACTGGTCGACACGTTTGTCCCGGTTCGCCGCGAGCTGCGGGACTTTATCGACGAATACGACGAGCTCGACGAGTTTTTCGTCGGTCTCGTGCGCCAGGAATTGGAGGGCCTCCAGCCCGACTTTCTGCCCGACGAGGTCACGGAGTGGATCGAAGACGACGAGTTGATGGTCACATCCCGTCAGTTGATCGCCGATGGAACGATCACCCAGGCCGATATTGACGAGACCTACGAGGCCATCGAAGAGATCGAGGCCACACTGGAGATGGGCTCGGCGATCGAGGCCTTTCCGACGCTGTCGGAGGGCTGGATTCAGGGCATGGAGCTGGAAGCCCGACTCGTCGACCTCGAAGAGCAGCTTCTGGACTGGGAGCTCCAGCAGGTGCGGCCGCTGATGAGCACTGCCGATGAGGAGCGGCTCGATGAGATCGAGGAGCAGCTCCAGGAATTGCAGCGCCGCGAAGAGCGCACGCCCCGAACCCGCCAGGAGCTCGAGGAGCGAGATCAGCGCATCCAGGAGCGCTTCTCGACGCTGCGAAGCGAGATCGATCGGGTGGCTTTTGAGATCGAGGGCCTGGAGGAGACGCTCGACGCCATCGCCGAGTACACCCGGCGCCAAGAGGATAGCTGGTCTGATGAGGAGCGCCGAGAAATCGACGACGTCCGCGCCGAAATCGCCGATGAGTTGTCGGACCTAGAAGACGAGCGCCGTCAATTGTCGCGCCATCTCGAACAGACCGAACGGGCCTTCGGGGCCCGCGACGAGTCGCTGGTCGAACATCGCGAGCTGCGCCGTGAGATTCAGCAACTGCAGGCCGAGCGCGCCGAGATCGTCGATGCCCGCTCGCCGGAATTGGGCGCCGATCGCGCCGAGCAATCCCGACAAGTTGCCGAGGCCCGAAGGCGCCTGCCGGATGTGCGCGACGAGCTCGATGACTACTTTCGTGAGCTCGATTCGATCGTCGACCGACGAATGGACGAAATTCGGGTGACCCTCGACAGCGAGCGCGCCGAACTGGCGAGCTACCAGGCGGAACTCGACGACTGGAACGACGATACCGAGCAGACCGTCGCCGAGTTGGCGATGATCAATTTCGTGCAGGCCGATACCGAATTCCAGGAGTTGATACGGCGCGGTCATGTGGGCCTCGTCGACGTCGACTGGCAGCAACTCGATGACGCCAGTCGCCGGCGTCAGGACCTGGAGGACGAAAAGATGGAAACCGAAGAGTTGTTGCGCGAGGCCTTTCCGGACGTCAATTAACGGTGCGTAACGGGCCGTCGACGACGGCGGTGCGCGGGAGTATCAATGGCATTACATGAGCACATCATCGGCTGGGGACAGCGACTGGTTGTCGTCGGCTGCATCGGATTGCTGGGCGTCACACCGGCGATCGCTCAGGAGGCGCCGGTCGACGACGAGGTTCCGGCCGAAGACGACGGCGATGTCGCCGATCCGGGACCGGTCGACGGACCCGATGTCCCCGACGATGAATGGATGGATGACGACGGCGAAGCGGAGAGCGAAGAAGATCTGCGCGACTCGCTGTTGCCCGATGTCGATCTGGAGGCGCCGGAGGACGCCGATCCGGAATTCGAGAAGCACCTCGAGGGCTACCGCGAGGCCTACGAACGCTACGCCACGGCCATCGACGACTACCAGCAGGCCATCGAAAATCTGGTGGAAACCGAATTCACCCGGCGCATGGCCGAGATCGAAGACGCCTACGATCCGAGAATTCGCGAGGCCCAACGCGTCGAACAACAGCAGCGACAGGAGGCCATCGAGTCGCTGGAAGCATTCCTCAGTCAGTACCCCGACGACGCCGAACACACCCCGGATGCCCTGTTTCGACTCGCGCTGTTGTACGATCAGCGCGAACAACAGGAGTACGAAGAGGCCCAGGCCGACTACTTCGATCAGGTCGACGAGATCGAACAACAAGACGACCCGGACTACGACGAACTCGGCGATCCACCGCTTCGCAGTTACGAAGACTCGCAGGCGATGTTTCAGCAGCTCATCGCCGACTGGCCGGACTACCGGGGCATCGATCTGGCCTACTACTTTATGGCCCACATGGAGTGGGAACAGGGCAATCGACAGGCCTCGCGCGATCTTTCGGCGGCTCTGATTCGAGAAGCGCCGGACAGCCAATTTGCGCCGCACGCCTGGTTGATGGTCGGTGAATACTACTTTGAGGAGGCCGAAAAAGACGGCCCCGACCAGATCCGCGACAATCTGTTGCAGGCCCTCGATGCCTTCGAGGAGGCGGCCTCGGAGACCGGGCGCGCAAACCTGACGGACGACAACTACGTGCGCGTCGTCTACAGCTGGGCCTGGACGGAGTACCGACTCGAAAATTATCCGCAGGCCATCGGCGTATTTCGCGACGTCATCGAATTGATCGACGGGCTGGCCCGCGAGACCGGTGATCAGCGCGAGTTGCTTCGCGAAGACGCCATGGCGCACCTGGCCGAAATTTTGGCCATGGAGGACTGGGAACTCGACGGGCGCCCGACGTTTGACGACACGATCATGGCCCGCGTCGAAGACTACATGAGCGAGGGCGACGACTACGAACGGGAAGTGCTGGTGCTTCTGGGCGAGGAGTTATTTGACTTTCTTCGATTCGACGAGTCCATCGAGGTCTACGAGCATGTCCTGGAGATGGACCCGCTGCACCCGGACAATCCGGAGATCCACTCCCGGATCGTCGCCGCTCTCCACCGCGACTATCGCGAAGAAGAGGCCTTTGCGGTGCGCCGCGAGATGATCGACTACTACGGAGAACAAAGCTCCTGGTACGAACACCAGCAGCGCGCCGGCAACGAAGGGGCCCTTCGGGATGCCGACAATATGGTTCGTGATTACCTTTTGATGGCGGCGACCTGGTATCACGAACAGGCCCAGACGACGCGCAACGAGGCGATGGTCACCCAGGACTCGGCGCTGTTGTCGATGACCGAAGAACAATACGCCCGGGCCGCCGATGCCTATGAGGAGTTTTTGAAAAATTATCCCAACGATCAGGAGATTTTTCAGTGGAATTTCTACTACGCGGAAACGCTGTACTACGCGGCGCGCTACCGCGAGGCCTACGAGCAGTACCGGGTGGTGCGGGAACTCGATATTCCGGATAATCCGTTTCAGGAAGTCAGCGCCTTTAACGCCATCCAGGCTCTGGAATTTGTGATGCGCCAGGAAGTCCAGGAGGGGGAATTGTCGGCAGCGGCCCTTGCGGGCGCCGATCTGGATGACGCCCGCGATGCCGCCGAGGGGATGCAAGAGGAGCGCCAGGTCGACGAAGAACAGGCCCTCGAGCAGATCGATGTCGACGGCGAACCCATCCCCGGGATCGTCGAGGACTACGTCACGGCCATGGATCGCTACGTCGTGCTCGGCCTGGAAAACCCGGAAGAGGAGTACCTGGGGGCGAAATTCGCCTTTCAGGCCGGGAAAGTCTTTCACGACTACCGTCACTTCGACGAGTCCCGCGAGCGCTTTGAGTGGATCGTCGACAATTACCCGGATCACGAGGTGGGTTATCTGGCGGGAAGTCTGATTCTGGAGAGTTTTCGCCAGGAAAACGACTTCGAGGCGCTCACCGAATGGGCGGAGCGGCTGGAGGGCGTTATCGAAGGCGAGCAGGCCGAAGCGGTGCGCGCAGAGGTCCGCCAGTACCGACTGACGGCGATGTTTCGAGCCGCCGAAGAGTTGATCGCCGATGAAGAATACCAGCGGGCCGCCGAGGAATTTACCCGACTGGCGCGGGAAGCTCCGGAACACGACCTGGCGCCCCGGGCCCTCAATAACGCCGCCAGTGCCTACGAGGTCGACGGCGACTACGACCAGGCGATCAACCGCTACGAAGACCTGTTTACGGAGTACCCCGACCACGACTACGCCGGACGCGCCGTCTACCGGGTGGCCGTCAACTCCGAATGGCTATTCGACTACGACAAATCGGTGCGCCACTACCAGCTTTTTTACGACGAATTTTCGGGCCCCACGCCCGAGGCGTTGGAGGAGTTGAACTTCGATATCGAAGATCGGCGCGAGCAATCGCTGCTGCAGGCGGCGCAGATGAACGAATACCTCCAGCGCTATGTGGAGGCCGCCGAGCGCTACGAGGAATTCTTCGAGACCTATCCGGATAATGAATTTGCTGTCGATACCCTGTGGTTTGCGGCCGAGGCATGGGATAAGGCCGGTGCATACGACGAGATGATCCGGGTCTTCGACGCCTACATCGATGAATTCGGCGATGACCCGGAACACGCCGACCGCAGAATACGCGCCCGCTCTCGCGTCGCCGACTACTACGAAGACGAAGGCCGGATCGACGACGCCGACGAAATCTACGAAGAGATCGTCGAGACCGTCGACGCCTGGCTCGAAGAAGAACAGATGCCACCGGGCGAAGCCGCCATTCGCGAACGGGTTGCCGAAGCGCAGTTCAGGCTCACGGAGCGCGATTTCGAGGAGTGGGACGACATTCGCATCGAGGGAACCCTCGCCCAGCAGGAGCGCCGGCTCGAAGATCGCATCGATGGTGTCGAAAATCTCCAGGACCAGTACCGAAAGGTCATCAGTTACGGCAATCTGGACTGGAACCTGGCGGCCTTTTTCCGCATCGGCAATATCAATGAGCGCATGGCGGAAGCGCTCTACGAGGTGCCCAATCCCTTCGAAGAGGGCAGCGACGAGTACTGGCAATACGTCGACATGCTCGACGATCTGATCTTTCCGCTCGAAGACGACGCCCTGGCGCGCTACCGGGAGACGATCTCCCGGGCCCGCCAACACGATATCGTCAACGAATGGACGGAGCGCACGCTGGAGTCACTCCAGAACTTCGAGCCCGAGGAGTACCCGTACTACGAAGATGAGATGCGCCCCCGTCGCCAGCGCATCCGCCAGGGTATCCCGCTGCTCAGTGGCCAGCGCCACGACCAGCGCCAGGAACGCCAGGACTGGGAGGATATCCAGGACCTGGAGGCCATCGACGAGACCGACGCCCCGGACGACGAAGCGGACGTCGACGATGTCGACGCCGAACCAATCGAGCCCGACGGCGATGTCGACGGCGATGATTCTCAATAAGAGGTGGTATGGTGAAGACCTTTGCACACAATCGGCTGTGGCTTTCGGTGGCACTGGCAGTGGTGTTGGGCGCCGCCGGATGCACGGCGACGCCGCCGACCGAAGACGAACCACCGGTCGAAGAGCCCGAGCCCGACGACGAGCCAGACGTCGACGACGACGTCGATGACGAAGCGGAGGTCGACGACGAGCCCGACGACGGTCCCGAGATCGTCCGCGATCCACAAGAGGCCGACGAACAACTGGCGTCCCACGTCGATGCCCGTATCGAATCGGCGATCGAAACCGCCGAAGACGGCGATGTCGACGCCGCCATCGAAGAACTCGAAGACCTCATTGGCGAGCCGGAGGGGGGCTTTATGGCCGCCTACAACGCAGCGGTCCTCCGCGATCGGCGCGGCCAGTACGAGGAGGCCGCCGATCTGTACGAGCAGGCACTGCAGCGCCAGCCCGACTTTACGCCGGCGCTCCAGAATCTGATCCGCCTGTATCTGCGGGCCGAACGCATTGATGACGCCAACGAAATCGCCCGCCAGTACATCGAGTATCGACCCGACAATCTCGACCACCAGGCCGCTCACCTCGATGTGTGGCTCGAGCAGGGCCGCTACGAAGATGCCGTCGAGCAGGCCCGCGACATCCTTCGGCGCGACGTCCAGCATGTGGAGGCCATGCTCCAGATGGCCACTGCCATGTACCGGCTCCAGCGCTGGGAATTGGCGGAGGCGATTTTGGAGCGCGCTCAGCAACTGGCGCCGGAGGGCGCCGAATCCTTCTATCTACTCGGCCAGATCAAATTGGGTCAGGACGAACGGGATGCGGCGCGAGCCAATTTTCAGCGCGCCATCGAATTGGACCCTCATTTTGCGGAGGCCCGCAACAACCTTGCGATCATGCGCCACGAGGCCGGCAATTACGACAGTGCCCTGGAGCACCTCCAGGAGGTCGTCGACACCACCCCGAACTACGTCGAGGCCTGGGTCAATCTGGGCAATACCCAAAAGGCGATGGGCGATTACGGCGACGCCGAACACTCCTATCAGGAGGCGCTGGCGATCGACGAACGATTTGCGGACGCACTGTACAATCTGGGACTATTGTATCTGGAGGCCCCGGTTCCCGATACCGACGATATCCCGCGATGGGAACAGGCGATCGATGTCTTTAACGATTTTCGCGACGCCGTCGGCCAGCGCGAGGCATCGCAAACCCCGGTGGCAACCTACATCAGCGATGCGTCATCGAAGATCGAAAATGAGCGCCAGCGCCAGGAGGCGCTTCGCGAAGCCCAGATGGGAAGCGAGCCCGAAGACGACGAAGACGACGTCGACGAACTGGAAGATGAGCTCGAAGACGTCGACGACCCGGGCGACCCGGCCGATGACGGCGACGAGCAACCGGAAGCCGCAGACGACGGCGATGAATCGGAGGACGACGATGAATCCTGACACCGACACTACGATCCCGGCAATCCGTTGCATCGCCCGGTGGGCCGTGGCGATGGGATGCGGCGCGATGCTGCTGACGGGGGCGGCCTCCACGGCCCACGCCCAGGGCGAACAGCGGGCCATCGAACTCGATACCATCGAGATCGAATCGGAGGTCCCTCGTCGCATCGCCCAGTTTTTTGTCCAGCGCGACCAGCTTCGCTACCAGGAACTCGACGACCAGCCGACATTTATGCCGGAGTTGCTCGAGACCGTGGAAGAGGAACCGTTTTAATGGTTGATACTTGTCAAGTTACAGTGCGAAACGGCCTGTGTGATCGCGATTGTCGAATACAGCAATCGCCCCTTTGCCGCGGGTCGACCTTTGTGCTATAAATTCGAATCTCAACGGGTTGTGGCGAGGGCGTCTGCCGGTGCGTATTGCACTGCGACCATCGCCGAGATAATGCCCGCAACATCGGGATTGCGAAGTTCGAACCCCGACAAACCAGCAGATTGCCGAAACACGCGACTCAAACGAACGAATTAGAGAACACATTAACGGAGGTAACCGGACATGGCTGCAATCGCTGACGCCTTCCGCGATGGTGGGATTTGGATGTACATCATCCTCGCCATTAGCGTCGTAGCGCTCGGGGTAGCACTGGAGCGTTTTTTCTTCCTGTTTTTCAAATACAACATGAATGCCCAGGCGTTTATGGCTCAGATCCAGAAATTGGTGATGGCCGACAACGTCGACCGGGCCATCAAGTTGTGCAACGCCGCGCCGTCGAGAGCACTTCCCCAGGTCATCAAGGCCGGGTTGACGCGCGCCAACAAGGGAGAGATTGAAATTCAAAATGCGATCGAGGAGGCGACCCTCGAAATCGTGCCGAAGATCCAAAAGAGGACCCCGGCACTGCAGACAATCGCCAACATCGCCACCCTCGCCGGTCTCCTGGGTACCATTATGGGACTGATCGAGGCTTTCGAAGCGCTGGAAAGCGCGACCCCTGAAAACCGTCAGCGCATGCTGTCACGCGGTATCGCGATGGCCATGAACACGACGGCATTCGGTCTTATTGTGGCAATTCCAACCCTGATCGCGCACCTGATCTTGGGCGGAATTACCAAAAAGATCTTGAATGAGATCGACATGTACAGCGTCAAATTGGAGAACCTGTTGGTCACCCGCGGAAAAGGTGGCCCGGTTGACTGATTGAATCTGCAGCCCAGCGATTGCAGCCTGTGCGCCGCCGGCAACGGCGGCGCACTGCCGGGCTGCCCTCGATAACGGATGTGCAGAGGAGATCGAACCGGTTTTTTCGAAGACGTCGAACACCATGTCAGCCCATTGAAGGGCGCATGTACTCGGTTACGCGAGTTTTTTGTAAGGAGGCCACCAGATGGCTCGCAATCAACAGGACAACGGCATTGAGCATCCGGAGGAGCCGGATCTGGCGCCGTTTATGAACCTCGTGATCATTTTGATTCCGATGCTCCTTTTGTCGGTCGTGTTCATCGAGGTGGCGGTCATCAACGTCACGATGCCGCTGGGCGGAAGCTCGACGACCGATGAAGAAGAGGAAGATCCTGAGGACTCACTGGATCTGTCGATTACACTGTCAACGGACGGATTGTACGTCTCGGCGGTCGGATCGCAGGTCGAGCCCATCGACGGCTGTCCCACCCAGGGGCCGACGATCTGCACCGATGACGGTGTCGATGTCGAGGCGGCCTTCGATGAAGCGCGCCGGGATATTATGGCCGGCAGCGAGACCAGTGGCGAGGAGCGGCTCAATGATGCACTCGAGGCGTACCGCTGGCGCGACCTGTACAATATGCTCATCGGATTCAAAGAAGACTTCCCCGATGAGACGACGGTACGGCTGACGGCGGATTCCGATATCCCCTTTGCACTGACAGTGCGAACCATGGATGTCGCCCGCTATCGGCTCGAGGAAGATTCGTACGATAACGACGAGGACTTCTGGCAGGCCGACTACCAGACCGAGACCGCCGAAGACGGCGACGAGCAGTACACGGTGCTGTTCGGCGACCCGGCGTTTGCAGTCCACGAGTAGTGATGACGACGCAGGGTCCGTTTAGTTTGATTGACCACCACAATGGGTGTTGACCGATGGCAGACAACAACCAGTCGCAAGGCGGCTTCAACAGAAACGAAGAAGAGTGGATCAAGGCGCAGCGCGAGCGCGAGAAAAAGCGCCAAAAGCGCGCCGCCCGTCGCGGAGGCGACGATGATACCGATGTCAACATCAACTCGTTGATGGACATTATGGTCATTATGCTCGTCTTCTTGCTCAAGAGTTACGGCGAGGAGCCGATTCAGGCCGTCGGTGACGACCTGAAGGTTCCCTCCAGTACCTCCCAGCTTGAGCCGGCGGATACGATGACGATCACCATTCGCCGAACCTCCATCCAGGTCAACGACAGTACCGTCGTCGACCTGCAGGAGGGCGAACTCGACCCCAGCCAGTTAAGCGGTGACGGCGAGTTGCGCATCGAACGGCTTCTCGAAGAACTCAATGAGGCCGTCGACCAGGAGCGATCGGAAGCCGAGATTACCGGCGATGAGTACGAACCGGAAGCGACGGTGATCGCCGACCAAACCACGCGTCACCGGTTGATTTTGAAAGTGCTGTATACGGCGACGGAGGCGGAGTTGACGCAGTTTCGCTTCGCCGTCATCCAGACCACCGGCGAATCGGTGGGAGGAGTGGATATGGCAGAAGCTGAGATCTGAGAAGTATTCGGGCGTTCGGATGCCGGCGGAGGCCGGCCTAACCAGTCGCCTCCGCGCCGACACACCGCAGGACTGGCGTCGGGGGGGGCATCCGGCGGTACGCAGTGCAACGAATGTAGGTGGCTTCGACAGGGATCTGGTCGGTCCCGAGGTGTCAGGCTACGAGGAATCGCACCATGGCAAAAAAGCCCGGAAACAAAATTCTGAGACTGGGGCTCATTCAGAATCAAAAGATTCTGGAAGAACGCCTTATGCGATCGCCGGAAACGGTCACGATCGGACACGACTACAAGAAGAATACGCTGGTGGTTCCGGCCTCCAATCTGCCGCGCAGCTTTTCTGTATTTAAGTGGAAAAAAGACGCCTATCTCCTGCAGTTC
>CAYUPT010000016.1:9702-17370 GCA_964446725.1 uncultured Bradymonadales bacterium
GACGCTGAGCGAATTGCGTCAAAAAGAGATCGCCAAAAAGAAAGGGGACGTCTACCAGCTCAAGCTGACGCCGTCGATGCGCGGTCGCGTCACGTTGGGCGAGGCGACGGTCTTATTCCAGTTTGTGACGCCGCCGCCCAAACGAGCCCGGCCGGTGTTGCCGTCGTCGATGAAGGGCGGGCTGGTCAACGGTGTCGATCGCTCCTTGGCGATCCTTGTGCTGTTGTCGGCGCTCATTCAGGTCGGCTTTGTGGTCTACCTCGAAATGCAGGACTGGCCGGTGCCCGAGGATCGGGATGTGCGCATCCAGGATCGGATGGCGCAGATCATTGGCGAAGAAGAGCCGGATATCGATGAGCTCGAGGACGAAGAAGACGACGACGGCGAAGACGAGCAAGAAGAAGAGGACGCCGCCGATGACCCCGACCCAGAGCCGGAACCGGAGCCGGAGCCGGCCGAAGAGATGACCCCCGAAGAACTGGCCGAAGAGCGCCACGACGAGCGCATGGAAGTGACCGAGCGCGTCGAGGACACCACAGTGCTCGGCACCCTGACCGCCGATGGCGACGAGGAGACGGCTTTTGAACGCATGACCGAGCGCGTCGGTGATGTCGACGCCCAGGATGCCTTCGGCGATGCCACCCGCGTCGAGACCGGCGCCGGCCTGGAGGCCGATCGCCTCGGCGAGGGCGGCGGAAGTCCCGACGCCACCGGAGAGGGCGACTTTGCCGAAGGCGAGGAAATGGACGAGATCGGCGGCGATGCCGATGTGGACACCGGCGACCGACAGGAACAGGAAGTCGAGACCGTCGAAGTCGACATGCAGGAAGAGGCGCCCGATACCGATGGTCAACTCGATACCCAGCGACTCCAGCAGGCGCTGGGTCGGATCCGAAATAACATCGAGAGTTGTTACCAGAATCACCTGCGCCAGAATCCCCAGGCCCGCGGCACGGTACGGGTCATGATCACGATTACCGATCGCGGAAACCGCGGAGAGATCTCGAATGCCGAGGTCGTCGCCGACGAGGTCGATTCGGCAAATAGTGTCGGCCAGTGCATCGCCCGCGAACTCGAGCGCGGCCGCGTCGGACGCCTGCCGCCTCCGGAGGGCGGTGACGCCATGATCACCATCCCCTATCACTTCTCTCCGGGTTGATCGGCCCCGATTGCCGGCGGTTGCGCCCTCGTGGTGCGACCGCCGAATGCAGTTCGTATTGCGGCCAACGCAGTCAAATTGGGGGACGGTTTATTCCGTCAACCGCTCCATTTCGCCGGGGTCCATCACAAGGGGCGATACAGGAGGGTTGAAGTCCGGGGTGGAAATGGACCATGATGAGTTGAATTCTTGCGAAGTGACCTGTGGGTAATTAACTTTGGAGTGTTGGATGAGGCGTGACCGACCGCAACGTCGGGGGGGAGCGCTGATGCGAGACTCACAAGTCGTAGGCTGTCGCAACCAAGGCGGCCCGAAGTGTCCGGCGTACACGCACGAAGGATGGAAGCCATGAGCAACAGAATTAAAATCGGAGTCCTGGGATGCATCGTGGCACTGTTGTGCTACGGTAGCGCCGTGGCTCAAAACAATGACGGTGTAAATCCCGACCGCATGCTCGCCGAATTTGATGAGGACAACGGCAACGGCATTCTCGATGAAGATATCGAGGCGCTGACACTCGACGAGATGAGTCAGCGAGGTGATTCGAAGTTGTCGGCCATGCAGGTCACCCTGGAGAGTGTGACCGAATTGCTAGAGCAGGCCCGCGACGAGGACCGCGATATTCTCAAGATCAACTGCATCAACGAGAATCTGGCCTCCATCAAAGGGTTTGTAAACGTCGGCGAGCAAAGTTATGAAAGTCTCGCCGACAGCGTGGACGCCGGTGACACCGAAGCAGCCCGTCACCACTACACGCTCATTAGTATTGCCGGTGAGCGCGTGACCGGACTGGGAGAACAGGCCCGGGTATGTGCCGGAGAGGAATTGCGCTACGCCGAGGACGCGGTCTTGGAGGTCAATATCGATCCCGAGATCGGCGACCCGGATGAAGACTTTATGGATCGAGAGGATGTACTGGATCGCCTCCCGAAAAAGACACCGTATCAATAAGAGCTTTGTGAACCGAGAACGGGACGGGGGGGCCGTGCAGTACCGGGAAACGGGCAGGCGAATCAGAACGAAAAGAGCGTCGTAATGAATAGACGGTGGACTCAAAAAGCGGCAGCGACCACGGTGGTGGCGCTGATTATGTTGAGCGCGTCCACAGCGTGGGGCGAGTGGGGAGAGGGGATCCAGGGAGGTCCGTTTATTCTTCACCCCGGCATATCGCTGTCGGCGGGCTTTGACTCCAATCTGTACTACGCGTCGCCCACGGATAGTCAGGGGACACGTCAGGCGCCGGAGGGCGTCGTCGAACCCCGGCTCAGTGTGTCGACCCAGGACGCCGGCAACTGGAGCCTCGATGGCCAGGCGTCCGTCGGCTGGCGTCAGTACTTCAGCGACCAGGCGCAGGTGCGCGAACAAAGTGGACTGTCGGCCAATCTGTCGGCGAATGCCGCCTGGAATCAGGACGGGCCGTTTAGTCTGCAATTTAGTGAAAACTTCGTGCGCACCAACGAGACGCCGAATTCGCCGAGCAGTCAGTCCATCAACCGGATCTACAACGAAGCCGGAATCATGGCCGGACTCCACCCCGGAGGCCGGATTTTGGAGACCTACGCCAGTTACGACTACGCCATCTACCGCCACAGCGACCTGGTCAGTGGCCTGGACCGCGATTCCCATCAATTTGGATGGCATGCCCGCTGGTCCTTTCTTCCCAAGACGGCGCTGATGGCCGAAGTCGATCACCGGCGCATCCGCTACCGACAGGCCCGCCGCGGCGGACCGGATATCAGCCCCGACGGCGATCTGCGCAACACCAACAGCGACCCGGTGCGACTTCTCGGTGGCGTCGAAGGACTGCTGACCGAACGCATCAGTTTTGGTGCCCGCGCCGGGTACGGCTGGTCGCTGTACGATGACGGTCCCGATTTCGAGGGCTTTGTCGCCCGCGGCGAGGCCAGTTACCAATTCGGCAATATCGATTACGATAATCGACTGCGCCTGGGCTATCAGCGCGAGTTTTCGGATTCATCGATCGGCAACTACTACACGTCGCATCGCGCCGTCGCCGGCTACGAACAGGGGTTTGTGGACAATCGACTCCGGCTGGGGCTGGAAGTCGACGGCCAGATCCGAAATTACTCCGAGATCGATGTGGAGGGAGCGGAGACGCCGGTCGCCGAGATTGACTTCCCCGAGCAGATCTCGGATCTGCTCGTCGGCGTCAGTGCCGACGCCAATTACGCCATCCGCAGAGGTTGGGATGTCGGTCTTCGCTACCAGCTGCGCTCGAACTTCACCGATGACGTCATCGAGGTTCAACGGGCTTCCGTGCCCGGGGAAGATGTGGTGCGGGATTATCACCGCCACCATGTGCTGTTTACTACCCAGCTGACCTATTGAGCGCTCACGTCCGGTTGTCGGTCGAGTCTCGAATCACTTCGCCAGCCGCGACGACTCGACGTAGCATGGCAATCGGGCTGAGTGCAGAGCTCACGACGGTGACGACGCCGCAATGACGCCGTTCGGTATCAGGGTGATGGCTCACCGTGGACGGGGCGGACAACGCGGCGAGGTCGCCAGTCATCGGGGCCGCGACATCTGAGTAACCTCCTTTCGTAGACACTGCGCACCCTGGGTTTTCCATCGCAACGATAGAACTATGTTCCAGACCACGCCGCGAAGACTACCGTTGCTGATTGTCACAATTGGTCTGATGGGCGTTGTGCTGGCACTCAAGGTCGGGTGTGGTACCACCAGCGTCGACCCGGGCTATGAGGCTCTGGTCGAACAGCAGCACGATCTTCCCCCGACCGGCCAGTTGGGTGTGGGCGATCAATTCCGCCTGCGGGTCTACAACGAGGAGTCGCTGAGCGGTGAATTCTCCGTCGCCTCCGATGGTACCATCAATTACCCGCACATCGGCCGAATTGAGGTCGCGGGAATGACCTGCGCTGAGCTCGAGGAGCATGTCAGCGACGGACTTCAGGACGGAATCCTGCGCTCGCCTAGTGTGTCCTGTTCGATTACGGAGTACAATTCGCAGCAGATCTTCGTATTCGGCGAGGTACAAAATCCGGGGAGCTTTCCGTACCGATCGGATATCAGCATCATCGAGGCCTTCGCTCTGGCCGGAGGATTTTCGGAACGGGCCAAGAAGAACGATACGAAATTGACCCGCGTCGTCGACGGCAGGGAGATTCAGATCGGAATTCCGATGCAGGAGATCGTCGAAGGTCGGCAACAAAACCTCCGACTCCTTCCGGGAGACGTGATTTACGTGCCGGAGTCCGCGATCTAGGCTCCACAGAATATACAACAAAAGCCGGCGCACCGATGGAATTCGGTGCGCCGGCTTCGCTATTTCTAGCGGGGACGAGAGCCGGTTATTCGGCAGAGGGTTTCTCGGCTTCACCGCCGGGGGAGTCGCCGGAGTTGGCGTGTTCCCGTTCTACCATCTCGGAGGCGCGGACCTTGCCGCGTTGCTGAAGGTCCTCGATGGAGTGACGCAGATCGTGGCGCAATGCATCACCGCGCTTGGGAGCAAAGAGCATCCCGAGCGTGGCGCCGACGGCAATACCGGCACCGAAGACGCCGAGCATGGGCAAGACCACGTCACTGGTCGAGCGCTTTTCCTGAAGGCCCAGGCGATCCAGGACGGTGTGGACGCCCTCGTCGTATTTCTGAGAGGCGTTTTTATTCATTTCGTTGACCAAGTTTTTCCATTCCATGGAACTACTCCTTGTAGAGGGAGGAAGGATGAGCGGGATTAGTGATCGTCGGCAGGCCTGTCGGACTGCCCGATTGAAATATCATCACCAGCGGCGCCCTGTGCCAGTTGTCGAAGTTGAGAAGCGGCGACGGGAACGGCCATGGCTTTGAGTCCGACCCGGAGCAGACGGCGGGTAAACGGGGTCATAAGACCTCCGCCGAGGATATAGCCAACGCCGGCGGCGGCACCAAGTACCGCATAGGGATTGCGATCGTAGTAATGTGCCAGCGGATTATCCTCCTGAAGTGTATCGTAGAGGTGACGGGCATCGTCGGCTAGTTGCCGCGTGTCGTCGAGTATTTCCTGATGTTCGGGCCCGGTGGGGTCTTCAGACATGGAAGCTCTCCTCAAAAACAAAGGTACGAAGGCGCAAATAACGAGGTCCGATCAGGTAAGCCAGCGTCGCGAGGCGAGGCGGCCGATGACATATCCGGCGGCAACGGCACCGACGATACAGACGCCGGGATTGTCGCGGATAAAATCGGCGGCCCGGTCATTGATATTTTCGATGCGAGCTCGAGTGTCGTCGTAGGTCTCCTCGAGGTCGCGGTAGTGCTTTTCGAGGCGATCTCGGGCCTGGTCGGAGGCATCGGCCACCGAGGACCCATCGTTTCCAGACTGGGTGGTTGTGGAATCAGGCGAGGAGGCGTCAGAAGCGCTCATAAGTGGTCTCCGCGGGGAGCAAAACACAGAATCTTATCAATCAACAAAGGGGGCGATGCCATATCAGCCCCCCGAACGACCATGAAACGGACTACACCAAACAGCAGGACGTCGAGACTTTGAGCACAGCTCGAAGCGAGTCAAGAACTCAGAAGCTGTCATCAATGTCGACTGAGTCCGAAATAAAGACCCACTCCAAAGGCGATGCCAACCGACGTATGGGGATGATCGCGGACCCATCGACGCCAGTCAAGCGCGCGACCGACGGTCGATGAGACCTCGGTGCGAAGTTGGCCGATACTCTCCGAGATCTGGCGTCGCGACGCTTCGATGTCGCGGCGAATTTCATCGGGGGCTCGGGAGTCGGTTTTCAGGACGTCTGTTCGGGGAGTCTCTTGGCGGACGAGTTGTCGCGAATCTCCTTGATCCATTGTTTGTCCTTCTGGAGTTCTTCGGTGGTCTCGCGGAGCGGTTCGATGTCGCTGTCCTGGAAACGACGGACGGCCATGGCTATGCCGAAGCCGCCAATGCCCAGTTGTAGGACGGCCAGTACCAGGGCGGTAATGGCCATGGCGGCGACATTGCCGAGCCACAGAGCGACGAGAATGACAGCGACGTTGAGGATCAGATAACCGACGGCGCCGATGGCGCCTAGCAGGGCGTATACGGCAATGTCGCTGGAGATGTCGGCGATGTTCTGGGCTTCGCGTCGCACTTCGCTGCGCGCCAACTCAAAATGTTGGCGCCCCAGCTGGGAGAGGCCGTCGGTCCAGTCAGCGAGGGCGGCCTGAACGCGGGACGGGCTGGTCGTTACGGGGCGTTCAGCCATAGTCGGTTCCACCGCTGGCAAAAGATGATTCGACGAAGAGGTTGAGCGGCGAATGTAAACGCCGGGGACCCACTGTTCAACCAGATGTCGGCCGTTGGTCTCCGCCGGGTGTCCGGAGCCGTCATCGATCAATCGTTGACGGTCACCGTTGCCAGGTTCAACTGCCAGGCCGTGGCCGTATCCGAAGCGACTTCGGCGCCGATATTGTACACGCCCGGGGCGTCGTGGTCCTGAAACCAGCTGGAATCAATGCCCTCCAGAACGACAATATTGTCGTCGATGAGATATTGGTTCGAGGCGAAGGCGACCTGTTCTTCGTTTTCGATAAACACTCTCGCCTCCTCGGGGTTGAGCGGCTCATCGAAGTTTGCGGCGCTGATTTCGGCTTCAAAGGTGGTACTGCCCCCGATGTCGGACTGGTCGATCTGGGAGGGGCTGATGGTCACATTGAGGATCTGAGGCTCGTCGAGATCTTCGAATTCGAGCGGACAGGCGGTCAACAGGCCGATGGCGACCAGGGCCGCGACAACCGACAACGAGCGGAGCCATTTGGAGTGCCGCGTTGACGAATTACATGGCTGGTCGTTCATGTCCTGGCTCCTGATTGGGTAGTGATGCGCCGGAAAACGGCAAAAGAACCGTATATCGACTCGAATTTGTACCACGATGGGCGACGCAAATCCAATGAGGGGGCAGTGACATCGGCCAGAGGATTTCCGAAAATTCGATGCTTATTCCGCACCGCACATCCGAGGACGGGGACGCTTTCGGCACTACCCGCCGTCAAGAAAATCAAAAACATACGCAAGATCTGACTTCGAATCGTCGATAATAGTATTGGAAGGGATGTCGAGCGCTTGCTCTGTGAGTTCACTCACACTCCGGGGTGACTTTTTCAACCTAAAGGGGCCCGCCCCGGAGGAGCGCGCGAAGACAACAACCGCATTCGCGGTTTCGTCCTTCCGAGACGGGCGGCGGCCCTCGTTGAGTTGTCAGGCGAAGTATCCGGGTTCCAACCCATCGTTTAGGGTGGGCGGGCTCGGAGTGAGTGCCGGGGCGCGCCGGTGCGGCGCAGCGTTCAACCGGGCGCTGCGGGAGTCGGGTTCAAACCGACTCTTCGGGTAGGCATATTCGGGAGACACCGGGCCGGGTGTCGGCAGCTGCAAAACGCTGACCGGCTGGTTAACGGGTTCCAAAAATTTTGTCTCACCAAAAAGCGGTTGCGGTCCACACCACCTCCTTAAGGGAGGTGCAAGCGGGCGTCTTCAGTCACCTGCAAGGGCGCTAAAAAACCCGCCC
>CAYUPT010000017.1:0-2704 GCA_964446725.1 uncultured Bradymonadales bacterium
CTGGGAATTCGGCGTCTTCCGACGGTTCCTCGTCGTAGATGGGCATCGAGACGTGATTGGGCGGTTCGACGTCGGCCCCGCCATCGGTGGCCAGTCCGAGCGTTACACATGCGGCTGCCAGTGCGGCGGTCGTTTTCAATGCCGAGGTATTCATGGGTCGGGTCTCCGCGATATCGACGGCAAATTTACGAGTTCAATGGAAAGGATGCGCCGCAGCGACGCCAGCTGATTTAACGGCTCATGGATGGTCGTATACGAGCATCGCGAACGCCGGGGCGCCGTGCAAGTTTTGGTACCGACAGCTTCCCGCCGGCGTTGACATAGCCTGTGTCGTGTTAATTTTTGTCGGACGCCGGGAATGGTCGTCTATCGGCGTTTGTTTGCTATGTTGCGTCACCCCAGACCCGATGTTTTTCAAACATGAGTATTCAGTGCAATCGCCATCAATGAGTCCGAATGCGTACCGAAGGCAAGAATTCGACAAATGCCACAGAGGCACCGCGCAACGCCCAGGAGCGGATCGCCGAGTTGGAGCGAAACAACGAGCGCCTGGAGCGCAAGCTATCGCGGTGTCAGCGCAATTTGACGCGCACCGAGGATATTGCCGGCAAAAACCAGCAGATGCTGGAGACGATTATCTCCGATCTGGAGGAGACCCAGGAAGAGCTCGAGGAGGCCAACGAGGAGCTGGAAGCCCGGGTCGCGCAGCGCACACGGGAACTTCAGGAGGCCCGCGACGAGGCGGTGCGCGCCAATCAGGCCAAGAGTGCATTTCTGGCGAATATGAGCCACGAATTGCGCACGCCGCTCAACGCGATCATCGGCTACAGTGAATTGATCCAGGAAGAGCTGGTCTTTCACTACTCGGAGCGCGACGAGTCGTCGCCGGTCAGCCCCGACGATCTTCAGCGCATTCAGGTCGCCGGACGCCACCTGCTGGCGTTGATCAACAATGTGCTCGACATCTCCAAAATCGAGGCCGGTCGCCTCCAGACCGATATTACCGCCGTCGATGTCGGCGATGTCGTCGACGAGACCCTCAAGACCACCGAACAGCAGGTCCAAGACAACGGCAACGAGTTGGTCGTCGACATCGGAGACGATGTACAATCGATGGAGACCGACCGGGTCAAGCTGCGCCAATGTCTGATCAATCTGGTCAATAATGCCGCCAAGTTTACCGAAGACGGCCAGGTGACGATTCGGGTTCGAGCGCCGGACTCCGAGACCGTCCATTTTGTCGTCGAGGATACGGGAATCGGGATTCCCGAAGAGAGTCAAGAGCGGCTCTTTGAGGATTTTGAACAGGCCGAAGAGTCGACGACCAGAAGGTTCGGTGGAACGGGCCTGGGGCTTACGATTACGCGGCATTTCTCGGAGCTTCTGGGGGGCCGTATTGACGTCGAAAGTCAGGAGGGGGAAGGCACTGCATTCACCATTGAATTGCCCCGGAAAACACCACCGCCGGGCGATTGAATTACGCACGCTAATATCTCCAACAAGAGGTCCTATATGCTTCAAGCTGCATCGACGCACACCCTTGAATTTGAAGCAGAGCGAATTGTCGACGAACTGGCCGAACAGGCCCGTGAACAACTCGGCGACAACCCCCCGGAGGCCTGTCTGGTGTTTAGCGCCATCGATGTCGATCATCAGGCCATCGCCCAGGGGCTTCAGGAGGTATTTGGTGGGATTGAGTTAATCGGTGCGAGCACGGATGGAGAATTGTCGTCGGTCCAGGGCTTCCAGCAAGATTCGGTGACCGCCATATTTCTGGCGTCCGACGAACTCGACTTTGCCGTCGGGGTCGGCGACAAACTCGCCACGGACCCGGCGGCAGCCACGGAGCGCGCCGTCGAACAGGCGCGCCAGAAATTGGATGGAGAGCCCAGTCTATGTGTGACGACGCCCTCTGGGCTCCAGACGAACTCCACGTTGTTGATGGAAGGACTTCAGTCGCAGCTCGGTGAGACGATGCCGATTGTCGGCGGGCTGGCCGGGGATCAATTGATCTTTGAGAGGACCTTTCAATACGCCGGCGACCGCGTCTTCGATGACGCGGTGCCGGTTTTATTGATCAGCGGCCCAATTTCCATATCCCACGGGGTGGCCAGCGGCTGGGCGCCGCTTGGAGACCGCGTGACGATCGAAAAGGCTGATGGCAACGTAGTCTACGAAATCGGCGACCAGACGGCCGTCGAATTTTACCGCCACTATATCGGCGACGGCGACATCAACGACGGCGTCTACCCACTGGCGCTGTACGAGGAAGATGGCGAGGGCTTCTATCTGCGGGCTCCCGTCGGATACGACGAGGGCACTGGAAGTGTCACCTTCTTTGGAGGCGTGACGTCCGGGGATACCGCGCAGATCACCCGCGCAGAGCGCACAGCGGTCATCGAAGGGACGCGGAAGTCGGTGAAGTCGGCCTACGAGGCGTTCGATGACGACGCCACACCCCGGGCCTGTCTGGTCTTTAGCTGCGCCGGGCGACACCAGGTTCTGGGCAGCCAGACGAGCCGGGAGTACGATATCCTCAAGGAAGTGGTCTCGGAGGATATCGAGGTCTGCGGATTTTATACCTACGGCGAATTGGCGCCGCTGTCGAAGGGAAGTCCGAGTCGATTCCACAACGATACGTTTATCACGGTGCTTCTGGGGTGATTTGCTGCCTGTCGATAGCCGGCGGTATGTTGTCAAACTT
>CAYUPT010000017.1:2804-8660 GCA_964446725.1 uncultured Bradymonadales bacterium
TCGGCGGTTGTGGTGGTATGTTGTCAAACTTGGCTCCCCACCGGCGCGAGGCCGGTTGGGGCCGCGGGGGGCGATGTCGGGAGCCGGCGGGGCAGCGAAGAGACCCCACCGGTTTCATGCCGGTGGTGAATGAGTTTGAGAACATAGGGCCGCGGGGCGGAAGACCCCACCGGTTTCATGCCGGTGGTGAATGAGTTTGAGAACATAGAGTCGGTTGGGGCCGCGGGGGCGATGCCGGGAGCCGGCGGGGCAGCGAAGAGACCCCATCGGTTTCATGCCGGTGGTGAAAGAGTTTGGTGACATAGAGCCGGATGGGGCCGTCCGGGAAAGTGCGTTTGGCGGAGGGAATGCATCTCCGAGGTACATGCATCGCGCACTGAGGTACATGCATCGCGCAGTAATGGCGGGGGATTACAGGTTGAGGCGGTGACATGGGAAGCCGCGGGCGTAAGTCCTTGTGAATTCGGACGATCTCGCTGAGAACGCCGCCTGCCTGCCTGCCGCACGCGATGACAGCGCCGGGACTTCGCGAATGCTCGACCCGGCGCGGAGATGTCATCGGCTCCAATATCAGTGGAGGGATTAGGTTGCTGGCGAGGCCACTTCGAGTGGCGTCTTTTTGCGGGCAGATGTCGTCGGCCCCTACGTTCCATAAAGACTACTCCCATCACCTCAGCGCGTCGGCTCATCGCCATCGCGCTGTTCTTCGGCCTGGATGCGCCACAATTCGGCGTAGCGGCCGTCTCTGGCGATGAGTTCGTCGTGGGTTCCCTCCTCGACGATGGCGCCCTTTTCGAGGACGACGATGTGGTCGGCGTCGGCGATCGTCGACAGTCGATGGGCAATCGCCAGCGTCGTTTGCTCGCTGGCCAGGCGGTCCAGAGACTCCAGAATCTGCTGTTCGGATTCGGAGTCCAGCGACGATGTGGCTTCATCGAAGACCATAATCGGCGGTGACTTGAGGACGGCCCGGGCGATGGCGACGCGCTGTTTTTCGCCGCCGGACAGCTTCAGGCCCCGCTCGCCGACGACGGTATCCCAGCCGTCGGGAAGAGATTCGATAAATTCCGTGAGGTTGGCCATCCGAGCCGCTCTCTCCAGTTGAGCATCGTCGGCGTCGCGGTCGGCGTAGCGGATATTGGCGCGCAGTGTATCGTTAAATAGCACTGTATCCTGGGGGACGACGCCGATGGCCTGTCGAAGGCTCTTTTGAGTGACCTGCGAGATATCCTGGCCGTCGATGCGGATCGTTCCTTTGGTGGTGTCGTAGAAGCGAAATAAAAGCCGGCCGATCGTCGATTTGCCGGCGCCGCTGGGACCGACGAGTGCCACTTTGGCGCCCGGTGGAATCTGGAGGTCGATGCCGCGCAAAATCGGCCGGTTTGCGTCGTACGAAAAGTGGACACCATCAAATTCGATGGCCCCTTCGGTGACCTCCAACTCGGCGGCATCGTCGGCATCGACGATTTCCGGCGACTCCTCGAGGAGCGAAAACATCCGCTCCATATCGGCCATGGAGTGTTTCATGATGCTGTAGACGGTGCCCAGAAAGCCCAGCGGAGCGAAAAGCTGGAGTAAAAAGGCGTTAATCGCCACCAGATCACCAATCGTCAATTCGCCGGCGACGACGCCCTGGCCGGCCATGACCATCAGTACCGTGACGCCGGCGGCGATGATCGCGCCCTGCGCAATTTCTAAGACCGACAGCGAATGGGCGGTGGTGACGGCGGCGTCCTCCCACTCTCTGAGCTCTTCCTGGTAGCGCTCGACTTCGTGATCTTCGCTGGTGAAGTATTTGACCGTCTCGAAGTTGAGCAGACTGTCGACAGCCCGGGAGTTGGCCTCCGATTCCAGCCGATTCATGCGTCGGCGAATCGGCATGCGCCACTCCGTCAATACCAGGGTGGCGATGACGTAGAGGACAAAACTGATGGCGACGACCAGCACGTAGCGCACGTCGTATTCGGCAAATAAGATGATGCAGACCAGCCCGATTTCGACGAGGGTCGGAACGATATTGAAGAGCAGATAATTGAGGAGCGTAGCCAGACTGCGGGTGCCCCGATCGAGGTCCTGGCTGATCGCTCCGGTCTGGCGCGACAGGTGAAATCGAAGCGATAGACGATGCAGATGGCGCAGCACATCGACGGATAACTCGCGCATCATCGACTGGCGGACCCGCGAAAAAACGGCGGTCTTCAATTCTCCGAAGAGACTTGTGCCCAGTCGCAATGCGCCGTAGGCGAGCAACAGACCCAAGGGCAGGGCGATTTCTTCGACAATGCTGCGGTCCAGGGCGTCGACGATGGCCCGAAGCACCAGTGGCACGGCCACCGTCGCTCCCTTGGCCGCCAGAAGAAAGCCAATGGCGATCAGAATCCGCCAGCGATGATCCCAGATCGACGGGAAGAGCTGGAGGATGGAGCGCCAGTTGAGTCGAAAGTCGTCGGGCGGAGAACGTCGATGAGCCATGGTGATACCGGAAGCAAAATGCGGGAGGGGTGATGCGCTCTGCGTCGTTATCGCTCGTCGGGAGCCGGGACGTCGGCATCGGGAATGTGCGGAAGATCGTCGTCGATATTCAGCCAAACGAGCCCGTCGTCAGTACAGATGTGGACGGCGGGCTCGATATTCTGGGGGCGGTCGAAAGTGGCGATCGTCACGGAGTACCAGGAGGCGTCGGCGGCCTCGAAATACAGCGTCGAGCCGCAATTCGAACAAAATCGCCTACAGCCGCGGTCGGTAATGGCAAATTGCGCGGGTTCGCCTTCGACCAGCGCGAATTCGGCGGCCGGTACGTGAGCCCAGGCGATGACGGCGCCGCCGGAGGCGCGTCGACAATGAGCGCAGTGGCAGTAGCCGGCATCGGTGATCGCCGTGCATCGGTAGCGAATGGCGCCGCAGAGGCAGCCGCCGAAATATGTCTCGGTATCCATTATCGCGGAACTCGCTATGAGAGAAGGCGTGGTGTCGGCATCGATAGCATAACGCCGGTCTGGCGGACGTCACGCAATCATCATCTCGTTTCGGTTGCTGACTGGCGCCGGGAGCGGTAGCGTAGCACGTGCAGCGAGTACTGGTATATCACGACGTCGGACATCGGTATGAGCAACCTCACCAGACAGATCCCTGGAAAACCTCGATTCTGGACTGCCGCCGCCTGTGCGGTCGTCGCACTGCTCGGTATGGCGCTCGCCACCGGATGCTCGGCAATTCTGGAGCTCGAGCAGTGCACCAGCGATGATGACTGCCAGGAGTTCGAGGAGTGTAACGAGGAGATGCTGTGCCAGGAGGTCGAGCGGGAATCGGTGACGTCGTTTATCGACGAGGATACGACCTGGACCAGTGATACCACCTACGTGCTGGAGAATATGATTTTTGTCGTGGAATCGACGCTCGAGATCGAGGCCGGCACCCAGATTCGCGCCAAGCCCGGCGCGGGACTGGTGACCCGACCGGGCGCGAAATTGATTGCCGAGGGGACCCGCGATGAACCGATCGTCTTTACGAGCGACCAGCCGGTCGGCGAGCGTTTGGCCGGAGACTGGGCGGGACTGGCGATGATCGGACGGGCGCCGACGAATCGCGAGGATTTCTTGTTTCGCGTCGAATCCGAGGACCGCGGCAAGCCGACCGTAGGCGGCGAAGACGAGAGCTACGACTGCGGCACCCTGCGTTACGTGCGCACCGAATTCGGCGGATCGGAAGTGGAGGTCGAAATCGACGGGGAGACCCAACTCGAACAGGCGCTCAACGGGATTTCGCTTGCCGGATGCGGAAGTGAGACCACCATCGAATACATTCAGGCCCACATGAGCGACGACGATGGACTGGCTGTATTCGGCGGCAACGTCGATATTCGCAATGCCCTGGTGACCCGGGCCCAGACCGATAGCTTTAATTTCGATACCGGCTGGCAGGGAACCGCTCAGTACCTGGTGGCTCAACAGGACAGCGGTGGCAACGATGCCATGGAGATCCAAAATCTATTTGAGGACCACGATGCGGAGCCGCGAGCCAATGCTCAAATTTACAATTTCACGCTGATCGGCGACCCCGAGACCAGTAGCCAGCTGGGACTGAAATACCAGCGCGGGGCTCACGGTCTGGCCTCGCACGGCATCATCTACGGCCATCCGACGGCCGGGCTGTACATCGAGAGTGCGGCGTCGGCGCAGGCCGTCGAAGACGGGAATCTGGTCGTGCAAAATACCATCTTCGATAACGTCGGCCCCGGCGGCGACGGCTATTTCGACCGGATCGATGACGAATACTACGACGACGAGGACGAGCGGGATGCCGAATTGTACAATTTTGGCGCATACCCGGGCTACGAGGGGTTTTACGACTACGAGATCTTCGAAGAGGCGAGCCTCAATAACCGCTTTGGCAGTTTTGCCGACTTCGAGGGCGATCCGCGCGATCTGAGCGAGCCGGGCTGGGTGCCGAGTTCGGCGAATACCACCGACGTCGGTGCGCCGCCCGAACAGGAGGGGTTTGATACGACCGGCGTGTTTCGAGGGGCCTTTCGGCCCGGCGAGACACCCTGGACCGACGGATGGACCGCCTTTCCGAGAAGTTGATCTCGCTCAGGCCTGTCGCGCTCAGGAGGCGGCCCGGTCGGAACCGTTGGGTTGATCGCTGGCGTCGGTGACCTCGTCGACGATGGACTCGGTGCGCTCCCACAACCGCTTTGCCATCTGCATATCGGCGCCGTTTCCCGAGGATTCGGCGACGTTGCAGTCCGCCATATACTCGCCGTTGATATCGGCGGCATCGGGGTGGGCGGCCGCCCAGGCCTGAGTGGCCGAACCCTCGGGAATCGACTTTAAAAACAGGGGGCCGGCCACCGACCACAGACCGCGAAATAGGGCGTTCATATTGCGCGTCAGATTGGTGTCGATGGGACCGGGATGGACGGCGTTGGCCACCCGATCGGTGTCGTCGCTGTCGAAGCGCCGGCCCAGTTCCCGGGCAAAGAGCAGGTTCGCCAGTTTGGAATGACCGTAGGCTCGCCAGTCGCCGTAGCGCTTTTCGGCGCCCAGATCGTCGAATTCAATGCCCTTGTCGGGGGCCATCTCGTGGGCAGCACTGCTCAGGACGACGACGCGGCCGTCGTCGGCCAATTCGTCGAGCAACTCGGTGACCAATATAAAGTGGCCGACGTGATTGACGAAAAACTGCTTTTCGTAGCCAAAGACGGTCTGGCGTTTGGGAAGCGCCATGATGCCGGCGTTGCAGATGATGGCGTCCAAGGTGTGGCCGGCGGCCCGGATGTCGTCGGCGCAGGCGCGAACCGATGATGGATCCGATAGTTCGCAGACCACCGGGTGGGTGTCGCCGTCGACTCGCGAGGCGGAATCGTCGGCTTTTTGTTGGCTGCGGGCGGCCGCCAGGACCGTGGCGCCGCGGGCCGCGAGGACGCGCATTGTCTCAAAGCCGAGTCCGGAGTTGGAGCCGGTGATAAGGATGGTGCGACCGGAGAGATCGAGGCCGTCGGTGACTTCGTCGGCGGTCGTCGACCAGCCGAAGCCGTTTTCGCCGGTGCCTTTGAAGAGTCCGTAAAAAGACATGGAGGGAGTCCGTTGCTGGGGAGGTGGAAGATTTCGTCGTCTGCGCCAATCCTATGGGACACGGCGTAAACCGCCAAGCAATACCAGTGCCGCAAAGGGGCAGAGGAAGGTCAAACCCGAAGGGAACCGCAAAGGGGCGAAAGAGGCAAAGGAAGGTCAAAAGCGATGGAACCGCAAAGGGGGCAAAAGAGGCAAAGGAAACCAATACCGTCGAAAAACCGAATACCGAAAAACGACGAGAGCGGATCGTAGCCCCGGGTGACCGAAGCGGTAGCGAGGGAGC
>CAYUPT010000017.1:8760-17360 GCA_964446725.1 uncultured Bradymonadales bacterium
CAACGTGGTCGGGGCAATCCCCGGCGGAAGCGCCTGGGAAGGATTGGGGGCAGTCGCCGCGTTGTGTTAAGTCCCATTGTCCGGTTCCGACCGTATCATCCAGCAAGTGAAGTCCATGGAGAGTCGAGCACAGATAGAGTCTCAGCGAGAGGTCGTCGTGGTCATCGACGGATACAGCGAT
Source organism: uncultured Bradymonadales bacterium (assembly GCA_964446725.1). GTDB lineage: Bacteria > Myxococcota_A > Bradymonadia > Bradymonadales > Bradymonadaceae > SLJM01. The sequence continues at coordinate 8,942 of CAYUPT010000017.1, forward strand.
GACGGAGACGGCTGTGTGCAACTCGACGATGGCGTATTGACGGTCTCCGGGGCGATTCCCGGAGAGCGAGTCGTGGCTCGGCTTCGAGACGACCAGCCCGAGGAATCCCGGCGGCTTATGGCCGACGTGATCGATGTGCTGGAGCCGGCCGATGAGCGACGCGATCCGTTGTGCCAGCGCGACGATATTTGTCGGGGCTGTCAGCTGCGGCATTTGACGGTGGCCGCCGAGCTGGAGTGGAAGGTCGACCGGGTCCGCCGGGCGGTTGAAGAGCAGGGGGGATTTGCGGCCGCCGGGCAACCGGAAATCGAGGTCGTGACCCCGCAGCCCATCGCCCGGGGCGATGCGTTCCGAATCCACTGTCGGCTGCACTACCGGCGCGTCCACCAGGGCTTTGAGCTGGGGTTAACGACCCCGCTACGCGATCGGCTTGTGCCGATGGTCGATTGTCCGGCGCAGACCGGTCCGATGCAGCGATTGATCGGCACCGTCGAAGAGACACTGTCGGGCTGTCGGCAATTGCCGCCGGATGCGATGCGAGCTCATCAGCACGACAGCGGCTCCGATCGCCCTCCGGCGCTGAAGTCGATCCGCGTCATCTCGCCGACCCACGGCGTGGGGCTCGTCGAAATTATCATCGATGAACTCGCCGACGGCGGCGACCCGGGCGAGGCGATTCTCGACGATGTCTACGGCCCCTGGTGTGAGGCGCTGATCGACGCCGTTCCCGAAAAGGTCGGTGTCGCCATACGAAGCGGTGATGTCCGGGAATATTTGGCCGAACCCCGGCGTATTCGGATTCCCATCGACAAGTGGAATATGGAGATCGGTTACGACGACTGGGTCCACACCACGCTGGAGCCGGCGCAATCGGTCTATCAGACACTGATGACGTGGCTCGATTGCACTGGCGACGATCGCCTGCTGGATATCGGCTGTGGAACCGGTACGATTACGCTGATGGCCTCGGAAGAGGTCGATGAAGTAGTCGGCGTCGATGTCAACCCCAGCTCGATCGAGGCCGCCGAACTCAATGCGATTGGCCATGGTCGAAGCAATGTGCAATTTGTGGCTGCTGGCTGGGAGCGGGCGCTGCGGCAGTTGGCGATGGATGGCCAGGAGTTCAGTGTGGCCACCATCAATCCCACCGAAGAGCCACTGGGACGGCGCACACTGGCGTTTCTGGACGTTCTTGAGGTCGATCGGCTCGTCTACCTCGGCCCTTCGCCGACATCGGCGGCCCGCGATCTTTGCGAATTGAAGGAGATGGGGTGGTCGCTGACGAAACTGGGGGCCGCCAATCTGCACCCGGCGACCTATCGAACGCTGTTGATGGCGGCGATGGAGCGCGAGTAGAACTGTAATGAGTCCCCTCATTGATGGATCGACGACGAGACGAGGACGGCGATGACGACGAAAGCCTTCGACAAAAAGCTCAAGCCCACCGAAAAGAAATATCTCGTCATCGGTGCCCCGGGAGTGATCGGCCGCCAGGTGGTGCGGGAGATGGCGGGGCGTAACTGGCCGGTCCGCGCGATGCGCCGGTGGGATTCATCGACAACGGGCCTGGACTTCGACGGGGTGGATGTCGTCGTCGGCGATATCTTCGATGCCCGCTCTCTCGACGAGGCTATCGCCGGCGTCAATGCCGTCATCTACTGTGCCGCACCGGCTGCCGACAGCGATGCCGGATCGATTCTACGGCGCAGTGTCGAGGGGATTCGCACCGTGCTTGGGACCTGTCGGGACCACGGTGTGGAGCGGCTGATATTGACCAGTTCGGCGTCGACGGTCGGTCGCGGGGCACCGGGAACGAGGCTCGACGAGAGCAGTCTGTATCTTCCCGGTTCCAGTGACGACCCATTTGCGGAGGCGAAGTACGCCGTCGAACAGGAGTGTTTTCGCTTTGTGGCCGACGGGTTCCCGGTGGTCATTGTCAATCCGACGCTGGTCGTCGGGCCCGGTGTCGACCTCAATGCCTACGCTCGACTGGGCGTCGATAAACGCCAGCCGCTCAATGTAGTCGATGTGCGCACTGTGGCCACGGCACTGGTGGAGGCGGTCGTCCACGGCCAATCCGGTCAGCGCTATATTGTGGGCGGTAAAAATACGACGGCCGGCGAGGTCTTCGAGGGCTGGCCGGGGCGGGGCAAGAAGCAGGTTCGGCCGCGGGAGGCCTATCTCGTGGAGTGCGGCCAGTGGGTCGATGCCACGAAGGCGCGAAGGCAGCTCGGCATTGAGGGTCAACCGTCGTGACCGACGACGAGTTGGTTGCGGCCCGCTCGTTTGGCCCGCAGCAGGCGGCTGTCGGCGGCGCTTAACAGCGTTTCAGCGTCGTGGCCGTCGTCGGGAAACCCGGCAAGACCGGCGCTGAAACTGACCTGAAATCGCTGGCCCTGTTCCCCGCTAAACTCCATTCCGCAAAATTCACTGCGGACCCGATCGAGGGCCTTTCGCGCCGTCGCCGGTTGTTCGTCGACGAGGACAATCGCGAATTCCTCGCCGCCCCACCGGGCGCGGAGATCTTCGATGCGAAAGCGATCTCGCAGCAGTTGACCCAGGGTCTTGAGGACCCGGTCTCCGGCGGGATGGCCGTAGCGGTCGTTGACCTCCTTGAAGTGATCGACGTCGAGAAGAGCAAATACCAGGGGCCGGCCGTGGCGGGTCACTTCGCTGAGCCGACCGGCCAGTCGCTCCAAAAAGGCGCGGCGGGTCAGCAGCCCGGTCAACCCGTCGCGGTCGATGCGCTGGCGGGTCATACGGGCCCGGCGAAGGCGGATCTGGACGCGGGCCTGCAATTCCTCGGTCGAGATATCGCCGCCGAAAAAATCATCGGCACCGGCCTCATAGGCCGCCAGTCGCAACTCCTCGTTTTGCTCGTCGGCGACCATGATGATCGGGATGTCCTGCCAGCGCGGAATGGCCCGCAGCGCCCGACACACATCAAAGGAGGAGACCACCGGGATGTGGCTGTCGACCATCACCAGGTCCGGTCGATGCCGGTCGAGACTGGAAAATAGCGATGACGGTTGGTCGTGGCTGTGCACCGCCATCCGCCCGGTGTCCAGGTGGGTGCGCAACAATTCGGCGAAGTGATCGTCGGTTTCGATCACCAGGATCGACGCCTGCTGAGCTTCGCGAAGCGAGGTCAGCCGGCGAACGGCCCGCGAAAATTTGGAGTTGGTCACCGGTTTCGACAACAGCATCGAGGCCCCGGCCCACAGGCTTCGGACCCGGTCCAGGTCCTGGCCGTCGTCGCCGACCAGCGCCAGTGGCAGGGATTCGAGCGGCGAGGCCTCGCGCAGCTGATCGATGGCGTCCTGCAGCGATGACATCGACGATGTCGCCGATACCGACAGCAGTACACCGGCCAGAAGTGGCGTCTGTACGCGCCGTCGGGCCTCCTCGAGATCGCGGGCCGTTCGGATGCGCAACACAAATTGGTCGCCGAATTGCTCGAGTGTATCGAGGTAGTCGCGGTCCGGATCGACGACGAGCAGTGTCTGTTGGCGACTGTCGTAGTCGGGGTTCGAGACCCGGGGCCGGTGGTCTTGCTGGAGTTGCTGGCAGTCGTCGTGAAGACCGTCGAGCAACTTTTGGCCCCGGGTCTGTTGCCCGTCGTCGAGTTGTTGGTCGGGGGCCATCAACGCTTCGGCAAGCGCCTCAAATCGGTCGAATCGATCCGATAATTCGCCAAACCCGTAGCGGCGCGAAGCGCTGCGCAGCGGAGCGATGAGGCGACGCAGTCGGCTCGCCGCTCGCTGGGGAGCGGTGCGATCGTCGACGACCTCGCGCCAGGCGTCGTCGAGTCGGCCCAGATCTTCGTCGAGTTGGTAGATGAATTCGCGCTGCAGAGCGTTGAAGTCTCGGTCGGACTCCGAGTCTTCGCGCAGGTCGCGATCGCCGGTTTCGCCCAGCAGGTAGTCGACCTGGATGCCGAATTCCATCGGCGACAGCGGCTTGTGGAGGATCAATTCGATGTCGTCTCGCGCCTGCAGCGCCAGTGGCGCCGCGGCGGCGTCATCGGCCGGTGGGGTCGTCAATACCACCAGCGGGGGCGCGTCGAGTTCGTCCCAGCCGTCGATGAGATCGCCGTGGAGGTCGTTGTCGACGACCGCCAAATCGAGTCTGTCGCCGGATATGAGCCGATGGGCTTCGTCGTGATCGGCGGTGGCGATGATGTGATGGCCGCGGCGCTCCAGAAGGCGGACATACAGGCGGCGAAGCTGGGGATCATCCATAACCACCAGCACCCATTTGCTGTCGATTGATGAAGTCATCAATACTCCGACCGTCGATCATCGGCGGAGATCCGGTCCCGATAGCAACGATGCATCCAAGGCCGAAGAGCCCCGCGGGTCAATTGGTGTCAATCATCGACACGGTACTGAATATTGCGAGCTAAAAAAAGAAGTACATCGTCGCCCGGCGGTGGCGCCGAGCCAGGCAGGCCTGTCGAGAGTTGTGTCCAGGGCATTGACCGGGGCGATCAATCCATCAATTTGGCGCGCAGCCGGGAACTGGCGACATCGATGACGGTGACCACGGCAAGTAGCAGCAACAGCGCCGTCGCCGCCTGATCGTACTGGAAGTTGTTGATGTAGCTGTACAGATAAAAGCCGATGCCCCCGGCGCCGACGATGCCGAGGATGCTGGCGGCCCGCACGTTGTACTCAAACATATACAGGGTGTAGCCCAGCATCAGAGGCAATACCTGGGGAAAGACACCCCATCGAAATTGCTGGATGGGACTGGCGCCGACGGTCCGAAGCGAGCGCAGGGGCCCGGTGTCGATCGATTCGATGCCTTCGTAGTAAAATTTGCCCAGATAACCGGCGGCATAAAAGGTCAGTGCCAGGATGCCGGGAAAGGGACCGAGTCCGACGATGGCCACGAAAAACAGGCCCCAGATGATGCTGGGAATGGTCCGCAATCCATTGAGAATGGTGCGGCCCACGGCCTGAAACGGCCAGGGGGCGACGTTGCGGGCGGCCATGATCGCCAGTGGAAGCGATACGATGGCGGCCAGTGTGGTACCGATAAGCGCCATCTGGATCGTCTCCACGAGACTGGCGGCCACAGTGCCGGAGACGCTAAAATCGGGAGGAAACATCCGGCCGCCGAAGTCGACGGCGCCATCGAGATTGTCGACGATGCGAACCAGTGAGAATTCGACGCCGATTGCCGCCCAGATATACAAGCCGACGGCCAGAAGAGCGATGGTGGCATAAAACGAGGACTTGCCCCACAGCCCACTGAAGGCGCCTGGGGTGTCCGCTTTTTCTTCGGTCGCCGGGGCTGTGGGCTCGACGGTGGGAGGTCGGTTACAGGAGTGGCCCTCCGGACAGTGGGCCGGTCGGCGAACCGGCGGCTGCGGGGTGCGGTGGGTCTCGTCGACGGAGCCGTCGGCGGAGGGGGGCTGAATTTTGGTCGGTTGATTCTCCAGCCGGCAACAGGCCTCATCGGGGTTGCCATCAAAGAGAATTTTCCCGTCGTGCATGTAGATGACGCGATCGGCGAATTGGCGGGCCATCGAAAGGTCGTGGAGGACCATGACCAGCGTCGACGATTCGTCGCGGGCCTCGGACATCATATCGACGGCCTGACGGGCCCAGTGGATGTCGAGACTGGCCACCGGCTCGTCGAGGAGCATGACCGGCGGCTGTTGAAAGAGCAGACGGGCAATCGCGACCCGTTGCTGTTCTCCGCCGCTGAGTTTCGACGATCGGTTGTGGACCCGGTTGCCCAGCCCCAGTTGTTCGAGAAGTTCTCGGGCGCGGTCGCGGTCGGCGTCGCCAAATCGGCCGAGTCCGGCCAGCGAGTGGCGCTGTTGGAGACCGCCGCACATCACGTTCTGGAGTGCTGTAAGCTGGGGGACGAGGCCGTAGTCCTGAAATACCAGGCCCAGCTTCTGATACAGCGTGCGCCGGGGTTCGTCGCCGGGACCGATGACGTGGTCGTCGATGCGGACATAGCCGTCATCGGGGGTGACCAGACCGCTCAAGACGCGCAGCAGGGTCGATTTTCCGCTGCCGCTTCGGCCGATGATGGCGACCCGTTCGCCCTCGGAAATCGACAGATCAATGCCGCGAAGTGCCTCGACGGTGTCGTCGCCGTCGTCGAAGCTGACGTGTAGATTGCGAACTTCCAGTACGTGGCTCACAGGTCCGTAGGGGGCGTAGAGAAAATTGAGCGGCGATCAGATATCGTTGTCCAAGTCCACCAATTCGTAGGCGCGCTGCAGAGCATCGACGTGGTCGTCGTGGTCGACTTCGACCAGTCGCTCGGCGCCGTAGACGCTTCGCAGTAGCTCGGTGTGCTCTTCGCTGTTGAGTTCCAGAAGGGCCTGGCGGACGGTCTCTTTGATCTCGTCGTCCAAATCGCCGCGAATCGCCAGGCCGTGGGTGGGCACCGGACCCTGTTCGGCGATCACCTTGATGCGCTCGCGCTCTTCTTCACTCAGGTAGGTCTCAAGGGCGTAATCCGAGGCCGCGGCCGCCTCGACCTGGTTGTTGACCAGCGATTGCAGGGCCTGTTGGTAGCCGCCGGCGTAGATGACGTCGCCAAAGAAGTCGCCCGGCTCGCCGCCCTCTTCGACGAGTCCCTGTTCGATGACTTCCGCCATGGGAAATAAAAATCCCGAGGTCGACGAGTGCGATGTAAAGGCGATCGAGCGGTCCTGCAGATCGTCGAGACTGTCGATGTCGCTGTCTTCCAGGGCGTACCACTGCGAGTAGTAAAAGGGCTGGCCGTCGCGCTCTTCGACGACGAGCAATTCGGCACCGGCCATGTCGTGGGCCATCATGTAGGGAAGTCCGCTGAAGTAGGCCACGTCGGCGTTCTCGGAGCGAAGGGCCTCGACGACGGCGGCGTAACTGGTCGGAAGATAGATCTCGACGTCGTAGCCCGTCTGCTCGGTGATGAATGCACCGAGTTGTTCGGCGTCCAGTTGCAATCCCTCGGGGTTTTCCTGGGGCTGAAAGGCGAAACTCAGCTCCACCGGATCCTCGTCGACGGCCTCATCGCCGTCGGCGTCGGAGTCACAGCCGGTGACCATCAACGCCGTCAGCGACAGGGCGATCAGACATCCAAGGAGGCGTCGTAAATTCGAACCGTCGGCGCGCAATGCCATTGAATACTCCGTACAAGACTGATGGGCACTACTTCTTCCACAGCTAATTGATTAAGATTTTGGCCGTTGGCGTCAAGTAGAAATTGATAATTAATTTCAATATCAATGGCGTGATCCGTATTGAGCCGGTGCGGCAGTGATGGTGAGTACGGCCTCATTCAAAGGCGTAGACTGCGTCTTCTCCGTATTCGTCGACGAGGTTATCGACGTAGTTGAGCAGTTTTTCGCGCTGTTGCCAGAACAATTCGAGCCGGTCGCGCTCGCGCGAGTTCGGCTCCGGAAATAGGACGGGGTCGACGACGTCCGGATGCATCAGGCGGATGCTGTCGATGAGACGGCGGCTAAAACGACTGATATTGTACAGGCGCCGATCCAATACATGGGCTCGGAGGTCGACGAATTGAAATGCGGAGCTGTTGTCGATGGGCGTGAATTGACCGTCGGCGATGTGGGCGTTGACACCGCGGTAGTCGTCGATTCCGCTGTAGCGGTCGTGGTTGAGCGTCAGAAAATCGACGACGTGGAGATTCGACATCTGTCGCGCCAGTTGGCGCGTGGAGTGGTCGCCGATCATGCGCTGAAGGTCGTCGAAATAGGGGCCCCGATAGACGTCGTCGAGGCGATCCAAAAAATTGTCGACGTCTTCTTCGAGAATGACCTCCGAGCGGTCGATATCGAGCCAGGGGGCCCAGGTCTCGACGAATTCGATGGGCCACCGCGCGTAGTCGGGGATCCATTCTTTGAGGGTTCCATACAGGTAGTCGCGCTCCACGCCGTCGGGACCCTCTTCGGTGCGCCACAGCAATTCGTCGAAGCGCTGGTCGGCGTAGCGGCGCTTCGTCGCGTTGTCGTTGCGGCCGTACAACTCCTCGAAGTCCTGGCGGCTGATGCGCGCCGCATCGTTGCGCGGGATATTGAGATCGCATTGTGCGACTTCACACAATTTGTAGGCCGCGACCTCGACGCGCCATCCATCTTGCCATTCGTCGCGATCGACTTTGTAGGCGTAGCGGTTGTCGCCGTCTTCGGTCAGCCGAAGCGTGATGGAGGCTCCCTCGGTGATCGGCTTGATTTCGTCGGCATCGATATCGGGCCGAATGGTGCGGATTCCGCGGTGGAGCCGGGGATCGTCTTGTACGGCGCGGTCAAAGAGCTCCTGAATGGATTCGCCATCGGTGCTCGAGGAGTAGGCTTCGGCGGCCATCTGGCGGGCCCGGCGGTACTGTCCGTCGCGCATGGCGAATTCTATCAGGTCCACCGCAGTCCGGTCGGCGGCATCGCCGGCGG
>CAYUPT010000018.1:0-16122 GCA_964446725.1 uncultured Bradymonadales bacterium
AGCAACTCGCCGATGACGTCGCCGCGCAAAGCGATCGCGGAGAGGGCGAAACCGGCGATGACCGGCGACAGGCGTCGGAGCCGATGCGCTCTGTCGAGGATGAGGCCGAACACGGAGTTGCGCAGAGTCTGGAGGAGGCCCGCGAACGCCAATATCGCGCCGGGATGACGGGCCTTATCAGCGATTCCGTCGATGCGCTCAGAGACGCCGTCGACGATGGGCGACAGGCGGCATCCGACGCCGCCCAGGCCCGGGAGGCGGCGGCCCGTGGACCGTCGACAGTCAGCGGGTATATCGACGCCGGGCGACGAGCCCGGGACCGCGGGGCAATCGACGATGCGAGGCGGTACTTCGAGGAGGCCCTGGAGATGTCGTCGGGCAACCCAGCGGCTCTGGTGGGGCTGGGGTGGACCGAGTTGTCGGACGGCCGCGATGCGCAGGCCATCGAGTTATTTGAGCGCGCCCGCCGCCAGGATCCGTCGGCGTCGGAAGCGTTAATCGGACTCGGTCGGGCGGAGCGAAATCGAGGTCGCCAGCAGGCGGCACTGGATGCCTACGAGGCCTATCTCCGAGAGTTTCCCGGCGGTGATCAGGCCTCGGTTGCCGAATACCAGAGCGAGCAGCTTCGCCGGGCAATCGACCAGTGATCGCGCGCCGGAGTGGGCCGCGATTTTGTTGTGGCAAGCGAGGATTTTGATGCGACGCTTATTTGTGGCCGTCGATCTGTCGATTGCCGTCGTGGAGCGCATTGCCATGCTTCAGGACGAACTTCGAGCGGAGATCGGCGAGCGATTCGGCGACGGCGTGCGACTGCGCACGGTCGACGCGCCCAATATTCATATCACGCTGAAATTTCTGGGCGACACACCGCCGGCGTTGGTGCCGCGGATTTGTGAGGCCCTGCGCGAGCTATGCGAACCGCTATTTCCCTTCGATATCGAGTGTCTGGGCGTCGGGGCCTTTCCGGGCGGTGAGTCGCCGCGGATTTTGTGGGTCGGCCTCGACGACGAGGGCGCAGAAGTCCTCGGGTTGTTGCAGCGCCACGTCGAGCGCGATCTCCACGAGTTGGGGATCGAAAAGGAGAGCCGGGAGTATCACCCCCACGTCACGGTGGCCCGGGTTAAATCGGAGTCGCCGCCGTCGCTGGAGACGCTGCTCGGGGAGTACGACGAGGTGGGGTTCGGCCAGAGCTTTATTACTGACATCGCTCTCTACGAGTCCCATCTCGACGCCGACGGGCCGCGCTATGACGTCGTCGAGCGATGTTCGCTTCGCGACCGGTGAGTCCGGAATCCGCGGATTTCTATTGGTCGATGCTGATACCGGCGTCGACGTCGCTGTAGTCAAAGGGGCCATCGACGGGGTGTGCCGACAGGCGGTCTTCGAGTCTCCACAACAGCATGGAAGCGGCGATGTGCACCGACAGGACTCGGACCTGTCGGCGGCTTCGCCCCTGGAGATGGACCCGTCGGTACAGGACGCCCTCCGGCGTCGCGAGCCCGAAATCGACGGTGCCCACCGGCTTGTCCTCCGTGCCTCCGGTGGGGCCGGCGATGCCACTGATGGAGAGGGCGTAGTCGGCCCCGCTTCGCCGACGGGCTCCGGCGGCCATCTGGGTGACGACCTGGGGGCTGACGGCGCCGTATTCTTCCAACAGGTGTTCGTCGACACCGACGAGGTCGACCTTGGCGCTGTTGGCATAGGTCAGGTAGCCGACGTCGAAATAGCGCGAACTGCCGGAGACTTCGGTCAGCATCGCCGCCAGAAGTCCGGCGGTGCAGGATTCGGCGACGGTCACCGATGCGCCGTGGCCGACGAGTTGCTCGCCCAGTCGTTTCGACAGCGATTGGTCCCCTTCGGCGACGAGCCACCGGCCGATGCGATCGCGAATTTCGCTTTCATAGGTCGGCCCGTCGGCGTCGTCGCCTTCGATGACGATTTCGATGAGCGGAAATTCGGCGCGGATTCCGAATTTGACGCCCTGTTGTTCGGCGCGCTGTGGAAGATCGCTGAGTCGATCTTCGAGATCGCTTTCGCCGCGTCCGAAAAAGGAGAAGCGGCGGCGAAAGGGCGTATGCTGTTGTGTTTGTTGGAGATGCCGGTCGGCAAACCACCGAAACTCGTGGGGGACACCGGGAAAAAAGAAGTAGTCGATGTCCTCCGTGCGCAGTCGAAATCCGTCGGCGGTGCCCACTTCGCTGGGTAGGATATCGGCGGACTCCGGGAAGCGGCACTGGCGCAGATTATTGTCGGTAAAGGTGATGTCCCGAGACTCGAAACGCTGTTTGAGCCGCTCGATGGCCGCCGGAACGGCGACGAGCGACGCATCGGCAAAATCGGCGGCGGCCTGGCGGGTGACGTCATCGGCGGTCGGTCCAAGACCGCCGCTGACGACGACCAGGTCGACATCGTCGAGGTCCGCCAGCGTGGCGACGATGGCATCCGTGTCATCACCGACGGTGCGACATTCTCGGACCTCCAGCTGGAGGGCTCTGGCACAGCGGGTGAGGTAGTGGGCATTGGCCTCGGCGACGCGTCCGTCGAGCAATTCGTCGCCGATACAGACGATAGCCGTCGTCTTCATCGAGGTCTCCTGTGTGAGAAGCTATCAAAAAAGTCTCCCGTCGCGATTTCCGGCCGATTTAGACCGCAGTTTCCGTCGAAAATCCTCGACTTAGCGCTGCTAGGCCTCGTCTTTCGATCGAAAACTGCGGCAAAATCTTCTCGGTCTCGCTCGGTCCGACATTATTTTGACAGCTTCTGGGATCAATAACGCGTTGCACGGCAGTTGAGCAGGGCCGATGGGGTCGACCACAGACGGCCGTCGGTGCCGGCGACCGGCGGCGGTCAAACTTGCGATGTTGCGCCTGCTTTCGTACCGTTTTCGGGCAGTGACTTCCAGCTTCCCGGGCTCGCTTAGCGGCGACGATACATCTACAGGCTTGGTCTATGGGCGAAGCGTTCGGAACATATCAACTTCACGAAAAAATCGCCCAGGGCGGCATGGCGGAGGTGTTTCTGGCGTCGAAGGAGGGAGAAATTGGCGGATTCTCCCGGCGCCTGGCGATCAAGCGGATGTTTCCGCACTTCGTCGATCGCGACGATATCATCAATATGTTTATCGACGAGGCGCGAATTGCCTCTCGTCTCCACCACTCCAATATTATTCAAATCTACGATCTGGGCGTCGTCGACGGGACGTTCTTTATCGCCATGGAGTACGTCGAGGGCCTGGACCTGCGTCGCGTCTGTGAGCTGGGTGTGGAATTCAACCAGTTTCTGTCGCGACCGATGGCGGTGTACATCGCCGCCGAAGTCGCCGCCGGTCTCGAATATGCACACGGGCAGACCGATCAACAGGGTCGGCCCATGAATATTATTCACCGCGATGTCTCACCACAAAATGTATTGCTCAGTGTCGACGGGGCCGTCAAGATCTGTGATTTCGGCATCGCAAAGGCCGAGAGTCGGCTCACCGAGACGCGGGTCGGTGAATTCAAGGGCAAATTTTCTTATATGAGCCCCGAGCAATTCGGACGCGGTGAGCTCGATCATCGAAGCGATATCTTCACGCTCGGGATCGTGCTGTACGAGACGACGGTGGCGACCCGTCTATTTCGCTCTGACAGTGAGTACGAGGCGATGCGCAAGATCACCGCCGGGGAGATTACGCCGCCGTCGGCGCTGCGCAGTGATTATCCACAGCGGCTCGAGCAAATCGTCCTCAAGGCGCTGGCTCTGGAGCCGGAGGATCGCTACGCGACGGCCGCCGAATTCCAGGCCGAGCTGGAGGACTGGTTATTCGACCAGCGAACACGGGTCGGACGCCGTCAGGTCGGTAATTACGTCGAGAGGCTGCGAGACGAAGCGTCGGAGCGAGAATCAGCGACGGCAAACGGCGAAGGCCCGGCGTCTTCGACGGAGCCACAACGCCGGGAGACACCGGAGCCCGAAGCACCGGAACCGCCGGTGGAGCCGACGACCCAGATGACGCTTACGGACGAGGAATTGGAGCGGATCGACGGGGGCATGTCGTCGGTCGGCGACGGCGATTCGACGATGGAATTGTCGGTGTCCGAGGACCGCATCGAGTCGATGGCCGGCGGAGCCGTTTCCGACGGGGAGTCGGTCGACGACGACGTCGAGCCGACGCTCGACGAGACGGTGTCCGCCGATACCCTCGATGAGCGACCGGGCGGCGGTGATGGCGGCGGCCGTGACTCTGAGCCGTCGTCGAAACAGCGCACCTCCAGTTCGGCTTCGTCGGCCGTTCAGATCAAGCGAATCAGTCCCGATGAAGCGCGCCGCCGCCGGGGCGAAGAAAATTCGCAGAGCGAGGAGGCCGTCGACAGCGACGAAATGCCGACCATCGTCGACGATCGGCTCGACGAGGAGACCACGGCGCCGATGCAGGGCGATGACTTCGAAGTGGCGCCGACACAGGTCGTCGACAACGACCGGACGCAGGTCGTCGAGCGCGACCAATCGACGTCGGATTCCGGCGATGTCACGGCCATTCATCTCGCCGACGACGACCTGGGAGAGCCCGACGACGATCTGGCATCGCCTCCCTCGGGCCCGTCGGCTCATGGCGGTGGCCGTCCGGTACAACAGGAGCATTCCCGGCGTTCTGGAATCGGGGATACCGGCGAAATCGATGTCGAGGACATCGAAAATAGCGATGGCGATGAGTTACTCGATGAAATGCCCGATCTCAGGCCGGGGGGACGGGAATTGACCGGTCTCAATGAAATTCAGAGTCAGTCCCGCAGAGACCGTCGGACGGATCGAATGGATGCCGTCGAACGCTCCGGCGATACCGGCGATGACGACGGCATACGCATCGAGATCGTCATCGGGGTGGCGGCCGCCGTGGTCATCGTCGGACTCGTTCTTTGGTTCGGGTGGTAAATATCGCCGCGGTAGGTGGCCTCGATGGCTTCCGTCAACGAGTGCTTTGATCGCAGGATGTGCGGTCTGAAGTGAAGAACGCAAATTTATCTTAGTTTCGGTTTTGCTAGTAAAAACAGGGGGTTGTTCGGTGTTTCGGGGGTGTGGTGTGCGATCTTTTTTGAGATCGCACGCAAGATCGGTCGCTGATCTGTCGACAATAACTACAGGGGGCGAGGTGTGTGTAGCGCCGCCGGTGTACGGCGTAGAGCGGAGCGGATATTCGAGTGCAAATGGGTGCAATGGGCGCGTCATCGAAAGGAGGCTCGACACCGACGAGGTGGCGGCTTCCGGTCGATGGTCCGGCGCAACACAACGGGAGGAGAGGATGACCGATCCAGTCAGTGGCGAAGCGGCGGCGCAGGCCGTCGAACAATTATCACCGGAGACCGATGTACTTGACGGCGTCGAGGGCGCCGGAGACGGGGCCGAATTCTCGGAGATGATGGAGTCGTCGCCGGAGGGCGATGTCGACGGAGTCGACGAGACGATGGAGGTCGATGCCCCACAAGAGGTCGAGCCCGTCGAGGAGGTCGGAGAAATCCCGACGGAAGACTTCATCCAGCAACTACTGGAGGAGGAAGAGCATATCGAGGAGATGATGGAGCGGTGTCTCGACGGCGGCGCGATGGAACAAGAGGAGATGCTCCAGATGCAGGCCGCCATCTACAGCTATTCACAGCGCGTGGACCTGACGACGAAAGTAGTCGACAGCGCCACCAGCGGCGTCGAACAGGTCATGAATACGCAGGTCTGATGTGAACGGGCAGCACTACGGCGACGGAGCGTGAATCGTGAACACAACGGCGGGCTGGCGTATGGAAAACACATTAGGTGCTGTGTTGCGGTCGGCAGGTGCGATGGGTTTGGTGGTGGCGTCGCTGGTCATCGGGTTGGCGGCCGGCTGTGGGGAGCCGCTCAAACACGGTCTCGACGAAGACGAGGCCAATGCCATGGTCGTCACGCTCAGTCGGGAGGGCGTCGATGCCGAGAAGTCGCGCGATCCGAGCGACGGCGAGCGGTGGGCCGTCGACGTTCCGTCGCATCAGCGCGTCGACGCCTGGTCGATTCTCGAGCGCGAGGGGTTTCCCCGGGCAGAGCAGGGCGGTTTCGATGATTTTTATCCCGGCGGTGGATTGATCCCGACGGCTCAAGAAGAGCGGGTCGTCTTGCAGTATGCGACGGCCCGCGAACTGCAATCGAGTCTGATGCGCGTCGACGGCATCATCGACGCTCATGTTCACCTCGTTTTACCCGAAGAGCCACGGGTCCAGATGGGGAGCGACGATGACTCCGAGCCGCGGGCCAGTGTTCTGGTGCAGTGGCGCCAGCGAGACGGGTCGCCGCCGCTCGACGCCGACGCCATCCGACAGCTCGTCAGCGGTGGCGTCGAGGACCTGCGCGCGGAGTCCGTGCACGTGGTGATGACCGCCGTCGGCGATGTGGAGCGCGAAGCGGTGGAGATCGACTTCGTGCAGGTCGGGCCGTTTGCTGTGGCTCCCGAAAGTCAGGGCATTCTTCAGGCGCTGATGGCGGCCATGGGGTTGGTGATCATCGTGCTCGCATCGGGGTTGGTCTTCGTCGTATTTCGCCACCGCCGATCGGCTGAGGAGGACGGAGCCATATGAGTGACGCGAATATCGACGATCTAACATCTGCCGAGGCGGGAGTACTGTGGATGACGCTTCGCTGTCGCGACTCCGACGTCGAGTCCCAAGACTGGGACATCGAAGTCTGCGCAGCGGCCGCGCTCGCCGAATTTCTGGAGGGCTCGGAATCGTCCGTCGATGACGCCGACGACGTCGAATCGGCCAGACTTCGACGGTGGGTCCAAAGAGCGGAGGGCGACCACAGAGCGCAGCTTCGCGACAGGGCTCGTCGGGCATTCGAGGTGCTCGACGATGACGATGCACCTCAGTTGCATCGACACATGGCCCGTCGGCGCCTTCGCACGGCCGTTGAGCACTGTGGAGGCGATGTCTCGAGAGCAGGCGCCGGGTATTTCGATGTGCGCCAGTGGATAGAGGGCCGTGGCGACAGGACGCTGGCGCAACGGTGCATCGCCGCTGGAATTATGCTGGTGGCATCCGTCGACGATATCGCCGTCCGTCGCCGGTTGGCGGCGGCGGTCGCTCAATTGCCGTCGTCGGCGATTCCCCACAGTTGTCATCGCAGTATCGAGCAACTGTCGCCATCGGCTGCGGTATCCCGTCGGATCTGCGAGGTCTACGGTCGACTGGCCGACGGCGATTGTGGCCCCCGCGAGGAATTGGCATTTCTGGGGCTATTTTTCGTGGTCAGTGCGGCCGTTCTTCGCCACAACGGCGGGCTCGACCACCTGGAGAGTCTGTTGTCGGGCTCGTTGCACCGGGCGTGTAGAAAATACCGGCGCGTCTGTCTTCGGAGTGCGAAACCGGAGTTATTTCCCGCCATTGCCGAGCTTCTGGATGACGCCATCGGCGTCCTGGAGGCCACATCACCACCGACGGAGGTCTGCGATGAGTGAACCGATCCCCACCGTGTTGCCGCGAGATTGCGAGGTGGCGACGAAAGCAGCGCCATTATTCGACGATGCGCGCGTCGTCTCCGCTCGCGCCATCGATGATTTGCGGGCCGTCGAAGCAGAGCTTCAGGAGCTTATAGACCGGGCGCAGACTGCCGTCGAGGAGGCCGAAGAGCGGGCGGAATCGATTCGGGAGCAGGCCCGAACACAGGGCCGCAACGAGGCGATGGAGGAGTGCATGGAACATCTGGCGGCGGCGCGCTCCGAATACACGGTGCTCAGACAGCGGGCCGAACAGGATATGGTGACCCTGGCGTTTCGCATCGCCCGACGACTTATTGGACGAACCATCGAGCTCGATCCGGAGGTCGTCCGGGACATTGTGGGAACGGCACTGGTCAAGGCTCGCGGCCGCGAAGAGATCGTCGTCTGCGTCCATCCCGAAGACCTCCGCTATATCGAGCAGTGGCGCGATGAGTACACGCGGAGTCTCGACGGGGTGCCGGTGTACTTCGACAGCGATCCCGAATTGGAGCGCGGCGACGCGGTCATCGAGACCGAATCGGGTCGCATCGACGCCCGGCTGGAGTCGCAACTGGAAGTGCTGCGCAATGCCGTAATGGACGCGGAGCTCATCGATCACGACGGCCGGTCCGGGCGTCGAAGCACGGAAGGAGAATAGCGCAATGGCGGAGGATATCGACGATATCGGCGGGGCCGGCGACTCGATTCTGGGGCGATATATCGATCGCGTCGACGATGCAGAGCCGGTGCGTGTACGCGGCCGGGTTCGAGAGGTCACCGGGCTCGTGGTGCGAGCCAGTGTTCCGGAGGCAGCAGTCGGGGAGTTGGTCCAGATCGGCCTGCGCGACGGTTCGGTAATGCCCGCCGAGGTCGTGGGGTTTGAGGGCGAGGAGGTGGTGTTGATGCCACTGGGCGATGTGGCCGGCATCGGGCCCAGCGCGGTGGTGGAATCGACGGGGGAGCCGCTCAGTATTCGCTGTGGGCCGGGGCTTCTGGGGCGGGTGCTCGACGGGCTGGGCGATCCCATCGATGGCGGGCCGCCGCTTTCGGGCAGTGATGTTCAGGACTGGCCGCTGATGCGCCAGGCTCCCGATCCCTTTACCCGCAAGCGCATTGCGGAGCCGATGTCGATGGGAATTCGCGCCATCGACGGGTTACTCACCGTCGGGCGCGGCCAGCGCGTCGGCCTCTTTGCGGGCTCCGGGGTCGGAAAGTCGACGCTGATGGGTCAAATCGCCCGCGGGAGCGATGCCGATGTCATCGTCATCTCGCTTATCGGCGAGCGGGGGCGCGAGGTCCGCGAATTTATCGAGGAAGTGCTGGGCGAAGAGGGGATGAAGCGGGCGGTGGTCGTCGTCGCCACCAGCGATGCGCCGAGTCTGATTCGACTCAAGTCGGCCTTCGTGGCCACGGCGATCGCCGAGTATTTTCGGGCCCGTTCGGGAGACGTGTTGTTGATGATGGACTCCGTGACGCGCTTTGCCAGAGCCCAGCGCGAGGTCGGTCTTGCGGCCGGAGAACCGCCGGCTCGCCAGGGCTATCCGCCCAGTGTCTTCAGCATGCTGCCGCGGCTGTTGGAGCGGACGGGCAATGACGCCAACGGCTCGATTACGGCGCTGTATACGGTGCTGGTCGCCGGAGGCGATATGGAGGAGCCGATTGCCGACGAGGTTCGCGGCATTTTGGACGGACACATCATTTTGAGTCGAGAACTCGCCGGCCGCAGCCACTGGCCGGCTATCGACGTGCTTCCGTCGCTGTCGCGGGTGATGGGCGATGTGGTCAGTTCGCGACACGACGCGGCGGCCAGTCGCTTTCGCGAAGTCCTGTCGACCTACGAGGAAAAGCGCGACCTCATCAGCCTCGGCGCCTACGACTACGGGACGGATATGGAGGTCGATCTGGCGATCGACTACATCGAGGAAATGGAGGAGTTTCTCCAGCAGGGAATGGACGAATACACCGAACGCGAAGAGACCGTCGAGCGTCTGCTCGACCTCTTCGGCGCCTGATTTGGACGCTAAGACCGGGGACCGACCATGGATGAGATCGACGGTGACTACGATCTGGAAGTGTTACTCGAGGTTCGTCAAAATGAGTACGACGACGCGGAGCGCCGCTACCAGGAGGCATTGAAGGCGCAGCGGAAGCTGGAGCAGAAAATCCAGCGCCTAAAGAGCGAATATCGCCAGCAGGTCAAAGAGCGCAAGCGGCGCTGCCGAGACTTCGATCGCGCGGTTGCCGATGGCGAGCGAACGATGGGCGAAATCCAGAACTTCGATCACTACGTCGCCCGGCTGCGAAATCTGGAAGACGAGACTCAAACGCGGCTTACAAAAGCGCGCAAGGAGTTTCAGCGAATGACACGGACCATGGAAGGCGCCCACGATGAAATGCTCGATGCGCTGCGACAGCTCAAGGCCGTCGAAACACACTACGAGGACTGGAAGGAACAGCGCGACGCCGAACAACAGCGTCGCCAGTCGGCGAAGATGGATGACGTGGCGGCCCGAATGTGGCGCCAGAATCGATGAGATGAGGCACTCATCGCCCAATCCCAGCAGGGGAGTTCACAGATGAAACCGAAATTGAGCGACGCCAAAAGGCCCTGGTCTTCGCGAGCCCACCAGGAGGTCCCGAAACTTCGAGGAGCGATTACCAAACACCTCGACGAACCGATGGTCACATCGTCGGCGGCGCCGATGATGGGGGAATTATTGACCCGCCTCGAGGGGTTTTCCGATCCCGGCGACGCCGGCGACCTGCGCGAACCACCGATGGCCGGGGGGCGAGAAGCGATGTCCCAGGCAGAGGCGGCCTCCGTACTCCACGATGCTTGTGCAACACTGCGTCAGCGGATCCAATGTGGCGGCGACGACGCGCAGACGTCGGACAATTTGCAGGCCATGGTGGAAGTGATAAACGATCACCTGTCGATGAAGAGTGAAGTGCTGGCTCGTGCGGCCAGTGACCCGACTCCCGGGTGAGCATAGAGTGTCGAGCCGGGCTTGTCGTACCGTGACAATGGAAAGGTCGTATATGTCAGAATCGAAACCGCGGGAACTCGGAGAACAACAGACATTGTGGTCGTTTCGGGACTTCGCCGGCTTCAGCCAGACCGAGGCATTGCTCGACGAGGTCCGTCAGCGCGGGCGGGTCGAGCGCTGGGGGCACGCGGCGCAGATTCCGGTCTTCGCCGGTGGCGGCGATATTGTGATCGTCGTCGACGGCAATGTCGTCGTCGAGCGCGACGGCGGCGATGAATCGCTGCGGCTGACGCGAGGCGATGCTTTTGGAAAGACGCCCAAAGGCCGCGTGGCGTCCGGTGCCGGTCCCACGGAGGGGCATCAATTGGAGGCGGTGCGGGAGACGACGATTTCGACGGTAAAGCGCGAAGTGCTCCGCCAGATCTGGGACGACGTCGATGTTCGACTCAATGTCGATGCCGGCGGCTGGTTTCGCAAAACACGGCTGGAGGTGCCGGTCTGGCCGCTGGTCGGTACGATGCCGACGACGCGACTGGCCCGGGTCTTGCTGCATCTCGTCGAGCAGTACGGCACCATCGACGGCGATCGGGGCCGGCTTCCGGTGGCGATGAAGCCCGGAGACCTCGCGGAGTTGGCGGGCATCCAGAAACACCGCGCCGGCGATGTGTGGTCGCTCTTCGAGCGCACCGGACTGGTCCGTGTCGACGGCGACGCCGTCATTCTCGAGGAATTGGAAACCCTTCGAAACTACGCACTCGGCTGAGCGATGCCCGCCGCCGTACGCGCCGGATTGCTCAATGCCCGCCGTCGGTGGGCGGAACCTCGACCTCGACGTCGAATTCGGGGCCGCTATCGACGGTTTCGCCGAGTTCGTCGGGCAATAAAACGCATTCGCGCGTGGTGAGATACAACCCGAAATTATCGAGCTTAAACCCCGCCAATTCGATGCGACGCCGGGTCTCCGATAGCTGTTCGGGGACCAAAATATTGGCGATCAGATCTCGCTGGTCGTGGGCCGCCCACCAGACATAATCGGGCAGTAATTCGAGCAATTCGTCGAGATTCTGGCGCACAAAGGAGATGCTGAGCTGTCGCGTCGATCGGTAGGGATTGTAGCCTGGATGGTCATTGCGAATCCGGGCGCTGACGAGCTCTCTTCCCAGGTGATAGAACATGCGGTCGAAGTGATACGGGGAGTCGCGCTGTTCGAGCGCTCCGTAGTCACTGCCGGTCAGCGCCAGATCGAGGCGGTGGGTCATCCCGGCGTATCGTCGAAGCGCCTCGTAGCGCCGTCCGGCGCGCCCATCGCCACAGTCGTCTTCAAATCGGGTGATCAAATCGTCGAGTACTGTCGACGGGCTGTAGGCCGGGAAACTGGCATCGGGAAAGCGATTGCGCAGATGCCGGTGATATTCGCGCAAAAAGAGTCGAAAATCGAATTCGTCGAATTGAATACCGAGAAGGAGGCTCGTCTCGATCTGCTGGACCGTACCTTCGGGAGTCATACAACCACTCATGACGACAGAAAACGTGGACGGCGACGGAAATTATGGCGGTCGTACAGACCGTGGAGCTCCATACTACCGTGTAGACCGACGGAGGCGAAAGGGGTTTTGGCGGCGTTGGGCCGCGGAGGCTTGCGGGGTGCGACGAGATGCCACCGACCCGGAGGCTCCGGCGTGCTTGAACAGTGCCGGTGGCGGCGATACGTTGCGGCGTCCACGAAGTTGTGCGGCGTGCTCGAACCTCGGGTGGGCCATGAAATCGATGACAGTACAAGGTAGGCGTAGCGATGGAAGGATTTGACGTACTTGTGGCAATTCACAACGTGTTGCGTTGGCTCGTGATCGTCGCCGCTGTAGCGGCGATCGCCGGCGCCTGGCACGGCGTAGTCAAACAGCGCGAATGGACCGGTGGCGACCGACTGCGAACCGTATTTTACGTCGCCTCCATGCACCTTCAGCTCCTTTTGGGACTGGTACTCTACTTCCAGAGCCCCACCGTCCAGCAGGCCTTCGAGGATCCGGGATGGGCGATGGGCGAGACGATGTTCCGTTACTTTTTCGTCGAACACATCGCCACCATGATTCTGGCCGTCGTCGTCGTGCAACTGGGGTCGATTTTGGCGAAACGCACCGATGATGACGCCGCAAAACACAAGCGTTCGGCGATCTGCTTTACACTGGGACTGCTTATCGTCGTCGTCGGTCTGCACTATGTGTGGATGGAGCGGCCGCTATTTCCCGGGCTATAAGAAGCGGTCAAAAAAGTCTCCAGTCGACATTCGCCGGCTGATTTGTCCGGCTTCGTTGCGCTCAAGCCTCGACTTATCCTACGGATAGGCCTACGTTTGATCGCTTTGAAGCCAAACAAATCATCTCGCCGAGTCTCGGTCCGCGTTTTTTGACCACTTCTAAGGCGCAGATTCTTTAGTCACTGCACGACGACCACTGAACTGAGGACCTCGCAACATGAGCGATGACAGCGGCCGTGAGGGGGTGGATTTGAGCTCGCGCGGCGACGGCGACGGTGTCGACGTCGGGGAGTTGATATCGAAATACGGCAATAAAGTGCTGGCGGTGGTGATTGCGGTGGCCGTGTTGGCCACGGCGATGACGTCGGTCTTCCAGGTCAATACCGACAGTGTGGGAGTGGTCCTGCGCTTCGGTGAGATCCATCGGACCGTGGAGCCGGGCCTGCAGATGAAATTGCCGCTGGGCATCGAGACCCACCATCTGGTTCCGACTCGCAAGCAGCTCAAACAGGAGTTCGGCTTTCGGACCGTCGCCGCCGGTGAGGATACCCAGTACGACCGGTCGGGCTACGAAGACGAATCCCTGATGTTGACCGGCGATCTCAATGTCGTCGATGTGCAGTGGACGATTCAGTATCGAATTACCGACGCCGAGAAGTACCTCTTTGAGGTCCGCGACGTCGACGATACGCTGCGGTTTTTAACACAGGCGATCATGCGCGAGATCGTCGGCGACCGAACGGTCAACGAGGTATTGACGGTGGGACGAACGGAGCTCGCCGTCCAGGTACGCGACCGCCTCCAGGAGCGCGTCGAGGGCTATCAGATGGGTGTCACCGTCAGCGATGTCATCCTCCAGGACGTCACGCCGCCAGCCCCGGTGCGTCCGGCCTTCGACGAGGTCAATCAGGCCCAGCAAGACCGGGAGCGACTCATCAACGAGGCGCGACAGGCCTACAACGAGGCCGTCCCGCGAGCTCGCGGCGAAAAAGAACAGACCGTCCAGCGCGCCGAGGGCTATGAAATCCGGCGCATCAACCGCGCCGAAGGTCAGATCGCCCGATTCGACAATCTGTACGCCGAATATCAGCAGGCCCCGGAGATCACCCGACAGCGCATCTATCTGGAGACATTCGAAGAGATGCTTCCGGGCATCGACGAGGTCACCATCATCGATACAGAAGCTGACAACACAATACCCATCCTGCCCTCCGGCGCCACACCGGAGTCGCTGGGGATCGGGGGAGGTAACCAATGAATTGGAAAGCACTGATCGCTATCGCAGTCGCGGCGTTGATCGCCGTCGTTGGCGCATCATCGCTGTACGTCGTCGACGAAAACGAACAGATCGTCGTCACCCAATTCGGCGCTCCCGTCGGCGAACCGATCACCGAGCCCGGCTTGAATTTCAAGCTGCCCTTTATCCAGCAGGTCCACAGCTTCGATAAGCGCTATCTGGAGTGGAGCGGCGACCGCAACCAGATTCCCACCGCCGACAAGCGCTTTATCTGGGTCGATACCTACGCCAGGTGGCGAATTACTGATCCACTTCGCTTCTACCAGCGGGTCCTCGACGAGGCCGGTGCGCAGTCGCGCCTCGACGATATTATCGATGGTGCCACTCGCGACGTCGTCGCCGACCACGACCTCATCGAAGTCGTCCGGCTGACCAACCGGGAGCCGGAAGTCGATCACGAATTGGAGACCATCGACGATGACCTGGAGGTCGATGTCGACGTCGAAGAAGACCCCGTCCATACCGGTCTCGTCGATATCGAGCACGGACGAGATATCATCATGGATCAGATCATCGAGCGCTCCTCAGGACGCGTCGAAGACCTGGGGATCGAAATTCTCGACGTTCGCTTCAAGCACATCCACTACAACGACGATGTCCAGGAGCAGGTATTTGCACGGATGATCGCCGAACGGCAGCGCATCGCTCAGAAATATCGTTCCGAAGGCGAGGGCGAGGCCGCCCAGATCGAGGGTGAAAAAGAGCGCGAGCTGCAGCGACTGGAATCGGAAGCCTATCGCGAGGCGGAGGAAATTCGCGGTCGCGCCGACGGCCGCGCCGCCGGAATGTATGCCGAGGCCTTTAGCGTAGACCCCGAGTTTTACCGCTTTTTGCGGACCATGGAGACCTACGAGGAAGTCCTCGATGAGAAGTCGACGCTGTTGATGACCACCGACAGCGACTTCTTTGAGTACCTGAGCCGCATCGGGGAGTAAGCACCGGAGAGGTGCGCCGGTATGACACCGGCGGCGCAATGGCTGTTGAGAGAAGCGCCAGAAGAGGTGCGCCGGCGGCATAATGGCTGTTGAGAGAAGTGCCAGGCGGCCGCGCCGGCATTGCGCCTCCGGCGTATGCTGTTGAGAGAAGCGCCAGAAGAGGTGCGCCGGCGGCCGCGCCGGCATTGCGCCTCCGGCGTATGCTGTTGAGAGAAGCGCCAGAAGAGGTGCGCCGGCGGCCGCGCCGGCATTGCGCCTCCGGCGTAATGGCTGTTGAGAGCGGTGAGACCCCAGGATTCACAGGCAAAAACTCAGCCAGGGAAGTCAATTACATGGCACGCGAAAATATAGATCTCCCCATCGATCCGCTGCTTCCGGAGGTCGTCGAGACACTGCGAAGTCACGCGGGGCTGGTCATCGAGGCGCCGCCGGGAGCCGGCAAGAGTACCCGGGTGCCGCCGGCAATTTTGGACGCCGAACTCGCCGGTGACGACCGAATCGTAATGCTCGAGCCGCGGCGAGTCGCCGCCCGGGCGACGGCGCGGCGCATCGCCGATGAGCGCGCTGTGGCGCTGGGCGGCGAGGTCGGCTACCAGGTTCGATTCGACCGCAAGATATCGTCGGAGACCCGACTGTCGGTGATCACCGAGGGAATCCTGACGCGGCGCCTCCAGAGCGATCCCTTTCTGGAGGATATCGGCGTGGTCATCCTCGATGAATTTCACGAGCGAAGTCGCCATACCGACCTGGCGATCGCATTCTTAAAAGAGGTCCAGGAGGTTCGCGACGATCTCAAAGTGGTCGTCATGTCGGCGACGCTGGAGGCGGAGCCCATCGCCGACTACCTCGATGTGCCGTCGCTAAAAAGCGAAGGAAGGACCTATCCCGTCGACATCGAGTATCTGGACAAGCCGCCGGAAGACCGCGTCGAGTACGAGGCGGCTCGCCAGGTTCGAGGCTACGTGGGAAGCGAGCGCGACGACGGCGGAGATATCCTGATTTTTCTTCCCGGGCGCGGCGAAATTCATCGCTGCCTCGACTCACTCGAAGACTGGGCCCGGGGCCGCGATCTGGAATTGTTGCCGCTGTACGGGGCGCTGTCGTCGAGCGAGCAGGACCGGGCCCTTCGAAGCGGCGGCCCGCGCAAAATCATTGCGTCGACCAATATCGCC
>CAYUPT010000018.1:16132-17178 GCA_964446725.1 uncultured Bradymonadales bacterium
GACCTCGGTGACCATCGAGGGCGTCACGCTGGTCATTGACTCCGGAAAGGTGCGCCAGATGCGCATGTCGGAGGCCAGTGGCGTCGATAATCTGGAGACCGTCCACGTCAGTCTGGCCTCCGCAAAGCAGCGCGCCGGCCGCGCCGGTCGTGTCCAGAAGGGCCGGGCGATCCGGCTGTGGACCCACGCCTACGAACACCGCCTCGATGACTACGACGAACCGGAGATCAGTCGCATCGACCTGGCGCCGGTGCTTCTGGAGGTCATCGCCTGGAGCGGCGCCGACCCGCGCGATTTCGACTGGTTCGACGCCCCGCCGGACCACGCC
The DNA here is from genome assembly GCA_964446725.1 of uncultured Bradymonadales bacterium. Classification (GTDB taxonomy): domain Bacteria; phylum Myxococcota_A; class Bradymonadia; order Bradymonadales; family Bradymonadaceae; genus SLJM01. The sequence goes on from CAYUPT010000018.1 coordinate 16,461, forward strand.
ATTCGCCACGGCGTCGACCTGCTGGAGATGCTGGGCGCCGTCGACGCCGGGCAATACCAGCTTACGGAACTCGGAAAGCGACTTCTGGAGCTGCCGGTTCATCCCCGGATCGGGCGGATGCTCGTCGAGGGCGAGCGCCGCGGCGTCGCCGGGCTGGCGGCGACGATGGCGGCCATTATCTCGGAGCGCGATTTCGTCAACGGCGTCGACCGCGATGCCCCGGGCGGACGCTCCGATGTGCTGGTGCGCGCCGATTTCCTCAACGAGGTGGCCTCCGGGCGCAAGCAGGCGGCCAGAAGGCTCGGATTCGACGTCCACGTCGGCGGGGCGCGACGGCTCAAAAAGGTCGTCGGTCAGCTCAAGAATATGGTCGACCAGCACAGCCGCGGGGGCAGTGAGGACGACGCTCTGCGCTCTGTGCTGGCCGGCTATCCGGACCGCATCGCCATGCGGCGCCGCGAGGGCGACGATAAATTCGTGATGGTCGGCGGCGAGCCGATGACGCTGGCCTACGAAAGCGTGGTCCGCGATGCCCGCTTTATCGTCGCCCCCGTCGTCGCCGGAAAGACCCGGGCTCGTTCGGCGGTCGGCGGCGTCGATGCCCGGGCCCTGATACGACTGGCCAGCGAGGTCAAGCTGGAGTGGCTTCGCGAGGAATTTCCGGAGCGCTTCGAGGACGTCGTCGAAGTGGCCTTCGATGAGGACAAAGAGCGGGTGA
>CAYUPT010000019.1:0-17170 GCA_964446725.1 uncultured Bradymonadales bacterium
CGATGTCCATCGGATTGACCTGGACCGCCGTATAAAAGAAGCAGAAGAAGATGACGGCCAGCGCGTAAAACAGATTGTAGCGCCAGTCGCCGGGCATAAAGATCTGCTGGACGGCCTGACCGACGGCGGTGTGGTCGAAGTAACTGGCCACCGTCGACGGGAACATCATGATCGACATCGCGAAGATCGGCGGAATCACACCCGCCATATTGATCCGCAGTGGCAAGTGGTGGGTCTGGCCGCCGTAGATTTTGCGACCGACCATCCGCTTGGCGTACTGCAGTGGCACCCGCCTCTGCGCCGTCTCCATATAGGTCGTAAATGTGATGGCGGCGATGATCACGAAGATCAACGTACCGATTGCAAACGCCGACATCGCACCCGTGTTGTACTGCGTGTACGTCTGGAACACGGAGTTCGGGAAGAAGGCGATAATCGAGGCCGTAATCACAATCGAGATACCGTTTCCGACACCTCGTTCACTGATCTGCTCACCGAGCCACATCACGAAGATGGTACCGGCGGTCAACGTCAACACCGTCAACAACCGAAAGCCCCACCCGGGGTTGAGTAATAGCCCCATCTCCGGGTTCTGACCGTGCATATTCTCCAGATATAGAGATATACCAAACCCCTGGATAATCCCCAGGAGTACGGCCCCGTAACGGGTATACTGGTTGACCTTGTTGCGGCCCGCTTCCCCTTCCTTTTTCAGTCGCTCGATCGTGGGGACCACGACCGTTAACAACTGCATGATAATGGCCGACGAGATGTAGGGCATGATACCGAGAGCAAAAATGCTCATCAGTTCCAGCGCACCTCCTGTAAAGAGGTTCACCAGGCCCAGTACACCGCCGCCTTCACCATCACTGGCAGCCATCAATTCCGACATGGCCGAACGGTCCACGCCGGGTACGGTGACGAATACGCCGATTCGATAAACCGCGAGCAGTCCCAGCGTAAATAAAATCCGCCGTCTTAGCTCGGGTATCTTCGGGATGTTTCGGAACTTACCTGCCACGTCAAATGACCTCTGCTGTGCCCCCGACGTCCTCGATGGCGGCCTGGGCGGATTCGCTGAATTTATGCGCTTTGACCGTCAATTCAGTGGTCAATTCGCCGCGACCCAGGATCTTGATGCCATCCTGGTTGCCCTTGGCCAGCCCCTCGTCAATGAGGGTCTGGACATCGACGACGTCGCCGTCGTCGAAGGTCTCCTCGAGTTCGTCGATGTTGACGATCGAAAATTCGGTACGGAAATTCACATTGGAAAAACCGAACTTCGGAAGTCGCCGGTAAATGGGAGTTTGACCACCCTCAAAACGAGGATGGCGCGGCCCGCCACTTCTGGCGTTTTGGCCTTTGTCGCCCCGACCGGACGTGCCTCCGAACGTGCTCCCGTGGCCGCGACCGACGCGCTTGCGCGATTGGGTCGCTCCCTCGGGAGGCTTCAAATTACTTAGGTCCGTCATCGTATTCCTCAAATCTGCTGGTAACTCGCGCCCGGCCGAATGGCACCGACGGTCGAGACCGACGCCCCGTCACCCTAACGGGCGAGGGCGGCGGTGTCGACTCGGCACATCCAATCCGGCGTCGCATCTTCCTAACGTCGACCGGGGCCGACTTATTCATCGACCACCGCTTCGAAGTCAAGCGGACGCTTCTTGTTTTTGATTCTCGTCCTCGTCTTCCGGCTCGTCTTCCGGAATCTCCTGGCCGAGTCGACGCCGGTATTCATCCGGGTCGTTCAGCTGCCTGAGGGCCGTCATGGTGGCATGCACCACGTTGTGCGGGTTATTGGAACCCAGGCTCTTCGTCAGGATATTCCCGATGCCGGCGAGCTCCAGAATGTAGCGCACGGCGCCACCGGCAATTACACCGGTTCCCCGTCCGGCCGGCTTCAACAGCACCCGCCCGGCGTTAAAGACGCCGAGTGATTCGTGGGGAATCGTCTCGTCGATAATCGGGATGTCGATCATCGACTTGCGGGCCTGGTCGTTGGCCTTGCGGATCGCTTCCGGAACCTCGTTGGCCTTGCCGTGGCCGACGCCGACGGTTCCGTTGCCGTCACCTACGACGACAATGGAGCCAAAGCTGAACCGACGTCCGCCCTTGACCACCTTCGAGACTCGATTGATATCGATGACCTGATCGCGCAGGTCGTCCGATCTTCTTCCTCGTCTAGCCACTTCGTTGCCTCCCTCTTAAAACTCGAGTCCCGCCTCGCGGGCTCCGTCAGCCACAGCCGCAACACGGCCGTGATATCTGAATCCATTGCGATCGAAGACTACCTTTTCGATGCCCTCGTCCTGGGCGCGTTCGGCGAGCAATTTGCCCACCGCTCGCGCCTGGTCGGTTTTGTCGAGTTCGGCGAAATCTTCGCGTCTCTCACTATCGTTCGACGCCGCCGCTGCCAGCGTATGGCCCTTCAAATCATCGATCAACTGGGCGTAAATGCCCTGGTTGGAGCGATAGACCGTCAGGCGCGGGCGAATCGGCGTGCCGAATACTTTCTTGCGAATCCGGCGCTTGCGTCGATATCTGTTGCTTTCTCGCTGCTTCTTATTGAGCATTCATACACCTCAATGCATTTGGCCCGGTCAAACGGGCGCAATAGTCGTCGCTCATGCGCCGGTCTTGCCGGCCTTGCGTCGAATCCGCTCATCGCTGTAGCGAATGCCTTTGCCCTTGTAGGGTTCCGGTGCTCGCAGGGCGCGAATCTTGGAGGCGACCTGGCCGAGCAATTCGTTGTCGGCGCTCTCGAGCTTCAGCGTCGTCTCCCGATCGATTTCGCAGCTGACCGTCTCCGGCAACTCGAACATGATCGGATGACTGTAGCCGAGATCGAAGCGAATGAAGTTGTCGCCGCGCTCTTCGGCGCGGTAACCGACGCCATTGATCTCCAGGGTCTTTTGGTAGCCTTCTTCGGCTCCGTAGACCATATTCGAGACCAGACTTCGCGCCAGGCCGTGATGGCTGCGCGCCTCGCGGCTGTCGTCGATTCGATGGATGACGATCGCGCCGTCATCCGTGGTCAATTCGACGTAATCCGTGAAGTCTCGTCGCAGCGTTCCCTTGGGACCGCTGATTTCGATGGCGTTTCCGTCGATGTCGACGTCGACATCATCGGGTATATCGATAGGGCGTTTACCAATGCGACTCATAGCAGTCTCCCGAGTTTAGTATACGGCGCACAACAATTCGCCACCGACATTAGCTGCTCGGGCGTCGTCGCCGGCGAGTACGCCGCGCGACGTCGACAAGATCGCAATGCCCAATCCGTTGAGGATAGGCGGGATCTCGTCGACTCCGACGTAGACCCGTCGGGCCGGCCGGCTGATCCGCTTCATCGACTGAATCATTCCGACATCGTCTTTATCGTAGCGAATCTCGGCGACCAGTGTTCCCTGGGGGCCGTCGTCGTGGCGTTCGACCTCGCCGAGGTATCCGCGCTCCGACAAAATCTCGAGGATCGCCTCCTTGAGATTGCTCGCCGGCGTTTCCACCGTGGCATGGCCTGCCTGTTGTGCATTGCGTACGTGGGTCAATAGATCCGAAACCGGATCTTCTACGACACTCATATTTCCTCCGTCGCCTGGTTCCCGGCCGCGCCGCATCCCCAGGCCCCGTGATGGGGCCCGTGTCTGCAGCCCGTCTCCGGGCCTGGGTCGATGGTCTGTTGGCGGTCACCTCTAGCGACCGCCGGTGGTTGTCACTTTTGCGATTACCAACTGGCCTTCGTGACTCCCGGAATCTCGCCCTTTAGGGCAAGTTCCCGAAAGCAAATCCGGCACATCTCGAATTTGCGCATATACCCCCGGGCCCGACCGCATCGGCCGCACCGGTTGTATTCGCGGACTTCGAACTTCTTTTCTTTCTTTGATTTTTCGATCAGGGCTTTGCGTGCCACGTATTGCTCCTCTGGCTTGGTGACGCCCCGGTGCGTTGACACCGCGGTCAGCAAACGTTGTTACTTCTGAAAAGGCATGCCGAGTTCGTCGAGAATCGTAAATCCGACTTCGTCGTTCTTGGCACTGGTCACGAGCGTAATATTCATCCCGCGCAGATTGTCGACGGAATCGTAGGCGATCTCCGGAAAGATCGTCTGCTCGTCGATGCCCAGCGTGTAGTTGCCGTGGCCATCGAAGGCATCGGGGCTAACCCCGCTGAAGTCGCGCACACGGGGAAGCGCCACAAAAATCAGGCGCTCCAAAAACTCCCACATCCGCGGGCCGCGAAGCGTCACCTTCACGCCAATGGGCATCCCCTTGCGGACCTTAAAGCCCGCAATCGACCGCTTGGCCCGCGTAATCACGGGCTGCTGGCCGGAGATGGCCTTGAGCTCTTCGACGCCTTTGTCGATGATCTTCGGATTTTCGACCGCCTCGCCGAGTCCCATATTCAGCGTGATCTTCTCCAGGTCCGGCACCTCCATGGGATTGCCGAACTGGTACTCCTCCATGAGAGTCGGGCGGATTTCCGTCTTATACTTTTCTGCCAAAAACGCCATTGTTGCTAATCTCCATCGCCGGCAGGTTTCTGTGCCACCGGTTTCATTGAAACGATTCTGAACGGCCCTGGGTGGGCGCCAAAATCGCGGCACCTCACAAAAAAATCGACGATGAAGACTCCCTCATCGCCGCGGCAGGGCGCACTGAGTAACGAACGCACCCAACGGTGTCAAGCCGTGGGCCCTGGATGGGCCCGACTGCGATCCTGCGATCAATCGAAGACTTCGTCGGTCTTCTTCGAGACCCGGACCTTTTCGATATAACCCGGGGTTTCGCCATCGAAGCTGTCGACGGCCTCATTGCGGGTTTCGTACAACTCGTCGTCGGCCCCGCGCCAGTTGATGTGGGTGCGGACCGGGCCTTCGAGTTCGTCGCTGTAGACGGCGACGTTGGAGGCGTCGATCCAGTTTTCCTTCTCGACGCGCGCGCCCTCTTCACCGGTGATGGGGTTTGGGGCCTTGTGTTTGACCATCATGTTGCGCCGCGCCACCTTGACGCGACGTCCTTCCGGGTCGACCTCGATGACCTCACCGGTGAATTCGCGGTCTTTGCCGGCCAGAATAATGACTTTGTCGCTCTTTTTTACGTGCATCTTGTATTCTCCTCGTGACGGCTCGTCGGCGGCGTCGCCTCCCAGCATCGACCCCGACTTACAGAACTTCGGGGGCGAGGCTGACGATGCGCATGTATTTGCGGCCGCGAAGCTCGCGTGCCACCGGCCCGAAGACACGGGTTCCAAGCGGCTGGTCATTGTCGTCGATCAACACCGCAGCGTTGTCGTCGAAGCGAATGTAGGTCCCATCGTCTCTCGACAACTCCTTGCGGGTACGGACCACCACGGCCCGTCGGACTTCGCCTTTGCGGACATTCGAATTCGGCAGCGCGGTCTTGACGGACACGATGATCGTGTCGCCGATCGACGCATAGCGCTTTTTGGAGCCCCCGACGACCTTGACGCATTCGACCTGTCGTGCACCGGAGTTGTCGGCGACACCGAGTCTGCTCTGCATTTGAATCATTTTCTACCTCACATTTCCAATCCGCCAACCTGAGACTGTGTCCGGTGACGGGGTCGATTCTACGTTGTCGCGATCGCCGCAGTCTTCAGACCTGGGGGGCCCGATCGATGATTTCGCTGAGACGCCACCGCTTGTCCTTCGACAGCGGACGGGTCTCTTCGATCAGGACCTTGTCGCCAACTGCGCAGTCATTGTCCTCATCGTGGACTTTGTACTTGACGCGCTGCTTGACGTACTTTTTGTAGCGGTCGTGCATATAACGGCGAATCACGGCGACGACGATGGTCTTCTCCATCTTGTCGCTCATGACGTGGCCCACGCGCGTTTTGCGCTGAGCCGGCTCTTGTGTGGGTTGCTGTTGCGTCCCCATGGTACTGTTGCTCCTCGTAGACAGTTAAAAGGGCCGTTCAGGAGGCGCGCCGCTCGCTCAAAATCGTCTTGATGCGAGCGATGCTGCGGCGGGTCTCCTTGAGGCGGTGCGTCTGTTGTAGCTGATTGGTGTGCTTTTTCAGACGCATCCGGAACAACTCCTCGCGAAGTTGGTCCTCCAGTTCTTGAAGTTCCTGGTCGTTCTTATCTCTGAGTACATCGATCTTCACAGCGGGCCTCCTCGTTTGACGAACTTGGTCTTGCACGGAAGCTTGTGGCCGGCAAGCCGGAAGGCCTCGCGTGCGTTTTCTTCGGGAACCCCGTCCATCTCAAAAATCAATCGCCCCGGGCGGACAGGAGCCACCCAGCGCTCTGGCGGTCCCTTACCTTTACCCATTCGGACTTCGGCGGGCTTGCTCGTCTCCGCTTTCTGCGGAAAGACACGGATCCACACCTTGCCGGATCGACGAATCGATCGGGTCAGGGCGATCCGAGACGCTTCGAGCTGGCGGGCGGTAATGCGCTTGGGTTCCAGGCTGATAAGCCCGAAGTTGCCAAACGCCAATTCCGTGCCGCGCTGAGCCTTCCCTTTGATCTTGCCTTTCTGGGGCTTGCGCCATCGTACGCGCTTTGGACTCAACATGTCGTCTCCTCGTTTCTAACTTCTGTGGTGGTGCCCCAGGATCGTCTGACGCGATCCGGCGCGGTTATGCTTCGAGTACTTCGCCTTTGCAGATCCAGACTTTGACGCCGATGACGCCATAGGTGGTCTTGGCTTCCGCCAGGCCGTAGTCGATGTCGGCGCGAATCGTATGCAGCGGGACCCGACCTTCCAGGTACCACTCTCGACGCGTCATCTCGGCGCCGCCGAGTCGACCCGCGCAGTGCACGCGGATGCCTTCGGCACCGAATTTCATCGCCGTCTGCACCGACTTTTTCATGGCCCGACGAAAGCTGACTCGCCGCAGCAATTGCTGGGCAATGCCTTCGGCGACCAGCTGGGCATCGAGCTCCGGCTTTCGGACTTCCTGGACGTTGACGAAAATTTCGCCTTTCGTCAGCTTCTGGAGCTCTTTTTTGAGCGCGTCGATCCCGGAGCCGCGCTTGCCGATGACAATCCCCGGCTTGGCGGTGTGGATCGTGACCTTGACCTTGCTGGCCATGCGCTCGATCTCGATGTTGCTGATCCCCGTATCTCGGAGGTTAGTGTAGATATGCTCCTTGATATCGAGATCTTCGTGGAGCCATTCCGAATACTGGCTCTTCTCGGCATACCATTTCGAATTCCAGGGGCGGATAACCCCGAGGCGAAATCCTGTTGGATGTACTTTCTGACCCAAAATAACCTCCTGAATCGTCGTCTTGTGCCGCGGGATTAGTCGCGCGGCTGCAAGACCACCGTAATCTGGCTGGTTCGTTTATTGATTTTTGTCGCCCGTCCCATCGCACGCGGCTTAAAGCGCTTCATCGTCGGGCCTTCGTTGACAAACGCCTCGTCGATGACCAGATCGTCGGGATCCCAGTCCAGAACGTCGCTTTCGATGACGTTGTGAACCGCGGAGTCGATGACTCGAGAGATCACCGGAGCCGCCTTCTTCTGCGTAAACTCCAGGGTATCGAGGGCATCTTCGACCGGCTTGTTGCGCACCAGGTCGATGACGACTCGGGCCTTGCGGGGCGCGATGCGCACGTTTTTGGCCACGGCGCGATTTGCGTTCGTATCTTCTGCGTTGCTCATGACAACCACTCAATTCGTTGCGGTCGGCGGCGGTACCGATTGCCTTGAGGCAAACGGGACCTTCTGCGCCGGCCTTGAACTTCGTTGTGCGACAGCCGTCGACTCGCGGGGAGTCGCCGACGGTCCTTAGCGGCGGACCGTTGTCGCCGTCGCCGCCCGATCGGAGGTGTGGCCATAAAAGGTACGCGTCGGCGCAAACTCGCCGAGCTTGTGGCCTACCATATTCTCGGTGACGAAGACGGGGACGAATTCGTTGCCGTTGTGGACGGCGAAGGTCAACCCGATAAATTCGGGCACGATCATCGACCGTCGACTCCAGGTCTTGATCGCCCGGCGATCGCCGGTCTCACGGGCCGTTGTGACCTTCTTTTGCAGGCCTTCATCGACCCACGGTCCTTTTTTAATTGAACGTGGCACAGTTGGACTCCTTGATCTTGGTACGGCGACGGTTCGCGCTGTGGAACCGGCTCCGAATTAATGCTCTGCTTCCTCTTTATCGACCTGGCGACGCCGGGCGATGAACTTCTCGGTGCGCTTGTTGTGGCGCGTGTACTTGCCCTTGGTCTTTTGACCCCAGGGCGTCACCGGCTGTCGGCCACCGGCCTTCGCACCCTCACCACCACCGTGGGGGTGGTCGATGGGGTTCATGGCCACACCGCGAACCGACGGTCGCTTGCCGAGCCAGCGCTTGCGTCCGGCTTTGCCCAGCGACGTGTTTTCGTGCTCTCGGTTCGAGACCGTACCGACCGTGGCTCGACAATCAAGTAGAACCCGTCGAAGCTCGCCGGAGGGAAGCCGCACCAGGGCGTATTTTCCCTCTTTGGCCATCAGCTGCGCCCAGGCTCCCGCCGAACGCGCCAGCTGGCCGCCCTTTCCGGGGCGAAGCTCCACATTGTGGAGCACGGCACCCGTCGGCATATGCTTGAGCCGAAGGCAATTGCCGGGCTTGATGTCGGCCTTGGCGCTGGAGACGATCGTATCGCCGACCTCGAGCTTCTCGGGGGCGATGATGTAGCGCTTTTCGCCGTCTTCGTAGTGAAGAAGGGCGATATAGGCGGTGCGATTCGGATCGTATTCGATGGCCGCCACGTTGGCGGGCACGCCGATCTTCTCGCGTTTGAAATCAATTTCGCGATACCGGCGCTTGTGACCGCCACCCTGGCGGCGCACGGTCATCCGACCGTAGCTGTTGCGCCCACCGGTGTTGTGCTTGCCGGTGGTTTTATTGCGCTCCGGTTCCTCTTTGGTGACCTTGTCGCGGTTCGGGATGCGCAAAAAGCGCCGACCCGGCGACGTCGGTTTGTAGTCTTTCATAGCCATGGTTCTTCCTGCCTTTATTCGTCAGACGCCTGTCGGTGGCCATCACCGCCTTAGGGGTGTCGGCTGACCGTAGCGTCATCGCTTCCAAATTTACACCTCTCCGACCGGCTCCGTACTCTCGAGCGCATACAGGTCGATCATCTGACCTTCTTCGATCTTGACGATCGCCTTCTTCCAGGCGCTTTTTCGGCCTTGATGCATGCCGACGCGCTTGGGTTTTCCGGGAACGATCATGGTGTTGACCTTGACGACGTCGACGCCGAAAATCGACTCCACGGCCTGCTTGATCTTGGGCTTGTTGGCATCGAATTGGACGTGGAAGACGTGCTTGTTGTCCTCCGACATCCGCGTCGATTTTTCGGTCAGCACCGGGCGAATGATGATGTCGTAGAAATCGCTCATTGCGTCAACCTCTCCTGGATTTCTTGGGCGGCGCTGCGGCTGAGGACCACGTGGTCGAACCGAAGGATATCTTCAACGTTGAGTCCCTCGGCGGCCAGGTATTTGGCCTCTTTGAGATTGCGCACCGAGAGCCGCAATTTTTCGTTGTGCTGGACCGAATTGTCCGTCTCGTCGCGCTCGGTGACGTCGACGACAAGCGCCTCCGGGGTTCCGAGGCGCTCGAGGGTTTCGACGGCGCCCTTGGTCTTGATTTCCGGCAACTCCCAGTCGTCGACGACTTTGAGCTGGCCGTTGTCGGCCTTCATGCTCAGCGCCGAACACAGGGCGGCTTTGCGCTTCTTTTTGGGAAGCTTGTAGCTGTAGTCGCGGGGCTGCGGACCAAAGGTGGTGCCGCCGCCGACCCACAGAGGAGATCGGATCGAACCGTGTCGGGCTCGTCCCGTTCCCTTCTGGCGCCAGGGCTTTTTGCCACCGCCGCTGACTTCGCCGCGCTCTTTGGTCTTATGGGTTCCGGCTCGTCGTCGGGCGCGCTGCCAGTTGACGACCTCCCAGAACAGGTGCTCGCGAACCGGTGCCCCATAGACACCGTCGTCGAGTTCGACCTCGCCGGCCGCTTCATTTTGCAAATCGACTACTTCAATCTTCATAACTGACTCCTGCGCCGCCCTGGTTGTTGCTCGGGCGGGCGAAAGAGGGATGGTTGGTGCGGATCGCTCAGGTCTTGATCTCGACGTCGACGCCGGCCGCCAGGTCGAGGCCCATCAGGGCATCGAGCGTCTGCTGGGTCGGCTCGAGAATATCGAGCAGACGCTTGTGGGTCCGCATCTCGAATTGGTCTCGCGCATTCTTGTTGATGAAAGGACTGCGCAGGACCGTCCAGCGGTTGATCTTGGTCGGAAGCGGAATCGGGCCCGACACGCGGGCTCCGGTGCGCTTCGCGGTCTCGACGATGTCGGCGGCCGACGCGTCGAGAAGTTTGTGGTCATACGCCTTGAGTTTGATTCTGATCTTTTCGTTCGCCATCTTCCAGTACCTTGCCGATATCGAGCCCGACGTCGCGTCTGGGGCTCTCTGTAAAACCTTTCGGTGAACACAATGGAGGATACCGCCGGTCGCATTCATCCGGCGCCGAACCCTCGCGTCTTGAGGGGTCTTATCGTCCCGAAAACCGCATAACAGCCGGTCTTCCGGTCCGTCATTTGCGGCGGATTCCCCGGACGGCTTCGCCACAGGGCGTGCGGACCATACACGAGGGGCACATCGAAATCAAGGTCACCTCCGCGCATCGTCGATCCGCCGATCGTCGCCTCCTCTTACAGGCCGACTCCTCCGGTAAATTCATGAACGATCTCATCGGAGATGCTCTCGGGAACCTCTCCGTAATGCGAAAACTGCATGGTGTAATTGGCGCGCCCGCTCGTCTTGGATCGAAGGTCCGTCGAGTAGCCGAACATCTCGGCGAGCGGGACCTCGGCGTCGATGACCTGGTTGCCGGAGCGCGGATTCATGCCCAGCACCTCGCCGCGCCGGGAATTGATGTCGCCGATGACGTCGCCCATATACTCCTCGGGCGTCACCACCTCTACGCTCATAATCGGCTCCAACAGCCGGGGCTCGGCGTGTTTGATCGCCTCTTTGGTGGCCATCGTCGCGCAGACCTTAAATGCCATCTCCGACGAATCGACTTCGTGGTGATCGCCGTCGACGAGCTGGACGTGAAAGTCGACGACCGGATACCCGGCCAGGACGCCGGCGTCGCCGGCCTCGCGCACCCCGCGCTCGACGGAGTTGAAAAATTCGCGGGGCACGACGCCGCCGGTGATCGACTCGTCAAACGTCACACCCTCGCCGCGCTCGTTTGGTTCGACCTCGATTTCGATTTCGGCGAACATCCCTTTGCCGCCGCTCTGTTTGGCCAAAAGCTCGGTGTGGTTGACGGCCTGGGTGATCGTCTCCCGGTAGGCGACCTGGGGCTGGCCGACATTGGCCTCCACCTTGAATTCGCGAAGCAGCCGGTCGACGATGATCTCCAGGTGCAATTCGCCCTGACCGCCGATGATCGTCTGGCCCGTCTCCTCGTCGGTATGGACCGTAAAACTGGGGTCCTCGACGGCCAACTTCTGGAGACTCTCGGTCAATTTGCTCTGATCGGCCTTGGTATTGGGCTCGATGGCAATTTCGATGACCGGATCCGGAAAATCGATGGCCTCCAGGACCACCGGATCCCGTTCGTCGCACAGTGTATCGCCGGTGGTGGTGTCGCGAAGGCCGACGGCCGCCGCAATATCGCCGGCGTGCACCTCGTCGAGTTCCTCGCGCTTGTCGGCGTGCATCTGAAGGATGCGCCCGACGCGCTCTCGCTTGTCCTTGGTGGCGTTGTAGGCGTAATTGCCGGCCTCCAACGTCCCGGAGTAGACCCGGAAATACGTCAGGTTCCCGACGTAGGTATCGCTCATAATCTTGAAGGCCAGCGCCGAGAACGGCTCGTCGTCGTCGGAGGGCCGCTCCACTTTGTCGTCCTCCGTCGCCTCTCCGTGCTGTTCGGTGATCCGGTAGAAGGCCTCCGGCGTCACGCCCTCTACGGGCGGGACGTCGCTGGGCGACGGCAGATAGTGGACCACGGCGTCCAGTACGGGCTGAATTCCCGTATTCTTGAGCGCCGATCCACAGACTACGGGCACCAACTCCATATCGAGTGTGCCCTGGCGGATCGCCGACTCCACATCGTCGACGGTGATCTCTTCGCCCTCCAGATATTTTTCCATAAAGGCGTCGTCGGCGTCGGCACAGGCCTCAAATAGGGCCTCCCGCGCCTCATTCATCTCGTCGACGAGCTCTTCGGGGACGTCCCGGATGTCGAATTCGGCGCCCAGGGTCTCCTCTTTCCAGATAACCGCCTGCTGCTCAACAATGTCGACGACGCCGCGAAAATCCTCTTCGCGACCGATCGGAATTTGCATCTTGACCGGTCGACAGCCCAGCCGCTCGCGCATCTCTTCGATGACTCCGTCGTAGTCCGAGCCGACGCGATCGAGTTTGTTGACAAAGGCAATGCGCGGCACCTCGTAGCGATCGGCCTGGCGCCACACCGTCTCCGACTGGGGTTCGACGCCGCCGACGCCGCAAAAGACGGCGATCGACCCGTCGAGGACCCGAAGCGAGCGCTCGACCTCCATCGTAAAGTCGACGTGGCCCGGCGTATCGATGATATTGATCCGGAAATCCTCGCCCTGATACGGCCAGTGACAGGTCGTGGCGGCGCTGGTGATGGTAATGCCCCGCTCGCGTTCCTGATCCATCCAGTCCATCTCGGCGGCGCCCTCGTGGGTTTCGCCGATCTTGTGGGACTTTCCGGTGTAGTACAGGATCCGCTCGGTCATTGTCGTTTTGCCGGCATCGATGTGGGCCATGATGCCGATATTGCGAACTTTATGGAGTGGAAACGTACGTGCCACGGTCAACCCTGCCTTGTGCGATAACGGGTTTATGTCGAATGTCTCATCGGTCGCTACCGGGCGACCTCTGCCGAATTCTGGCCGTCGGCGACACCGCCTGTATCAAATACCAAAAACCCGGCCGATGTCGCCGCGCTGATACGCGAGACATCACGCCGGGTTTTCGTCGGCGTCAGGCGATCGAATCGTCGACGCTGCGTCGACGGTTCAGCGACCGGACGAAAATTTACCAGCGGTAGTGGGCAAAGGCCCGATTGGCTTCCGCCATCCGGTGGATGCTCTCTTTGTGACGGATGGCGCTGCCGCGGTTATTCGACGCGTCGAGAATCTCGTTGATGAGGCGGTCGAGCATATTTTGCTCGTTGCGCTCTCGCGCCGCCTCAATGAGCCACCGAATCGCCAGCGCTGTGCGGCGCTTCGGCGGGACCTCTACGGGAACCTGGTAGGTCGAGCCGCCGACGCGACGGGCTCGGACCTCAACGGTGGGCCGAAGATTGTCGATCCCGCGCTTGAAGACCTCAATGGGGTCTTCGCCGCCGGTCTTTTCTTCGACACCGTCCAGGGCCTTGTACATCAGATTTTCGGCCGTCGCCTTTTTCCCGTCCCGCATCAACATGTTGACAAATTGCGTCAACATCTTTTCGCCGTACTTCGGGTCCGGATCGACCTCGCGCTTTTGAATTTCTCTTCTTCTGGGCATGTTGGACTCTCGTAAAACGTCAGGATCGCTTCGAGGCCCCAAAGGGCCCCGACGAACGAACTATTAGCTGCGTTAGCGCGGCTTTTTGGTACCGTATTTGCTTCGGCCCTGGCGTCGGTCACTGACGCCGATGGCGTCCAGTGTTCCGCGCACGATATGATATCGAACGCCGGGCAGGTCCTTGACTCGACCGCCGCGAATCAACACGACGCTGTGCTCCTGAAGGTTGTGACCTTCACCGGGGATGTAACTCGTAACTTCCATCCCGTTGGTCAGCCGGACCCGGGCGACTTTTCGCAGCGCCGAGTTCGGCTTTTTGGGCGTCGTGGTGTAGACGCGTGTGCAGACTCCCCGCTTTTGCGGGCAGCCTTTCAGCGCCGGCGCATCGGTCTTGGACTCGACCTTTTTACGACCTTTTCGAACCAGTTGGTTAATCGTTGGCATCTGCGCACCTGTTTTTCGCGCCATTGGCGGCGCGTTGCGTTTCATACACGAAACATCGCCGGGCGACGGTCTTGCCATCGACCAGCGATGAGTAAACGAACAAAAAACTCTATCGGATCCGGCGCCGCTGTGGACGCCTGTAGATCCATGCACTCGGGACGGCGGATTATAGAGCCGGTCCCCGAGGTGTCAAGTCCCTGTTGGAAAACCGGCTGGGCGAGGGTCGATGGCGATCGCCGCCGATCGCCTATCGCCCCCAGACCGACTGGTAGCCGGCGTCGTCTTCCACAAAGACGCGCTGCAGGTGGTGGCCGGCGTCGATCTCGATCCAGGCATGGCCCTCGAGGGCGTCGCCGCTTCGAAGGCCGATGACGACGCGGGCCTCCACTCCGCGGCGCGTCAGCATCCGGTGGCCGGCCACCGCGCGGTGGATGCACGTCGAGCCGGGAACGAAGCGATCGATGCGCCAGATAGCCCGTTCGACGGCGTCGACGACCTGTGGTTGACCGCCGTTTAGTGAATCGGCCTTCCCCGGCCTTCCCGCGGGGACCCGGCGCTGCGATTGTTCGAGAACCCGACGCCAGCTGGACCACGACAGCCGAAGGCGGGCCACGGCGACTTCCGCCAGGGCCTCGACGTGAAGCAGTAGCCATCGGACGCTGCGATTATCGATCGTCGGCATCGCCTTCCTCTGTGTGGACTCCGAAGTAATCTGCGAGCGCCCGCACCTGGGCCGGATCGCTGCGATCGCCGCGGGGGTATCGCACGCGGTGGATCGGGCGGTCTCGCGCGAGCTCGCAGAGCGTTCGAAATCTCCGGGTGCGCCACGGCCCATCGGCCTCCGTCAGATCGAAGGCCTGGGCGATGACCCGCACGATCGCCTCTCGCCCCGTGATCTCGTCGATGACGGCCCGCTCACACTCTTCAGCGGGCTCCAGCGCAAAAATGCCGCCGACTTCCGGCGGCTCTTCGGCGTCGATACGCCTGCCGAGCTGGTACCAATACTTGTCGCGCTCCGGCATCACGAGCTGGGCGTCGATGGCCTCCGGTACATCCGACGGGCGATCGAAAAGGCGCACCGACGGCGTCGCCGACAGCAAGCGGCCGCGATCGGCGTCGATCATCACCAGGTCGTCGGCCAGAATCGCCATCCCCCGGCGCATCAACTCCAGGGCCGTCGTGCTCTTTCCGGCGCCGGAATCACCGACGAATATCTGGGCCCGGCCCTGTGCGTCGGCCACGGCGCTGGCGTGCAGCGCCACGTGGCGTTTGCGCTGCAATAACAGCGCAATCGGTGCGATGACGCGCTCCAATATAATCGCCGGCCGCAGCGACATATCGGCGCCGGCGTCGAGTCGAATCTCGCGGCGCTCTCGATCCCAGATCGCCCGGGTCTCGCCGTGCGAAAAATGGATACAATCGCCGTCGTCTCCGATCCACACCTGCAGGCGTCGGCGCCCGTCGAAGTCGACCACATCGTGGACCAGCCGGCCCCGACCGTCCTCGACGTCTACCTGCTCGAAATGCCAGTCGTCGGCCGGCGCACCGCCGGCGGCGACGGCCAGCGACAACTCGCTGTCGCTCTCGACGACCAGGTCGTAGAGCCGGTATCGATACGGTGGATTCGTCATGATTCCGGGCTCTCCCGCCGCGTCGCCAACCCGGCGTCGACGAGACTCTCCACAAATCCCGACACATCGCCTCGCGCTCGACCGCGATCGATCCCAAAGGAGTCGGTGATAGCGTCGACGATCTCCCCAAACGAGCGATCGCTCTCGCGAATATCGCGCCAGATCGTCCAGGCCACCTCGTTGAGGCCGAAGTACTGGTTGCCCTCCAGATCGAGGACCACCACATCGCCGTCGATCTCCTCGACGACCAGATCGTCGCGCAGCGAAAACTTGTCGGAATCATCGAAGGTCACGGTCACAATATACTCGGTGAGTTGGTTTGTACGGCGGCACAACGCCGCATCGCGCGGCGTCTTCGGCAGTAGACCACGTGTAACGGTCAAACGCCCGGTGGAACAACTCCGTCTTCTCAACATGGTCAACCCGGCGCGGATTTCGAGTATTTGTTTGAAGCATTCGCTGTGTCCTCGCCGGTATGCGGTTTAACACCCAAATTACGCCGCGGGCGTAATGCCGGCGAGGCCGCCGGCGCTCCAAAACTATTACGCCGCGGGCGTAATGCCGGCGAGGCCGCCGGCGCACCCTGGGCTTTCTCCCGGCGTCATTGAGGTGTTGCCGGGGCATCCTGTTCAAAGCCGCCCGGCGTGTAGGGCTCAACCTGGCCGCGCTCCATCCAGTACACCTCACCGGGCGCCAGTCCCGCCGGTACGCGGTGTCCGAAGTAGATCAACGTCAGGCCTCGCTCCCGCAGGGTTCGGAAAATACGCTCGTTGAGCGCCTCTTCAAGATCGGTGGCCATCTGATCGACGATCAACAGGTCCGGTTCTCGGATCAGGGCCCGCGCCAGGGCGACCCGCTTTCTCTGGCCGCCCGACAGGCGCTGGCCGCGCTCGCCGACCTCCATATCGAGGCCGCCGCGGTCGCCGTCGACGACATCGCGCAGGCCGGCGCCGTCGATGGCCCGCGCGATGTCGTCATCGCGAGCTTCGCCTTCAAAGCCCAGCGTCAGGTTACTGCGCAGCGTCCCGTCGAATAAAAACACCTCCTGGCCGACGTAGCCGATGCGGCCGCGCAGCGCGGCGACGGACCACCGATCGACGGGCACATCCTGGACCCGAAGCTCGCCGGCGTCGCCGTTCATCAGCCGCAGCATCAACCGCGCCGTAGTGCTCTTTCCGACGCCCGATGGGCCGAGTATGGCGACCCGATCGCCGGCGCCGACGTCGAGCTGGAAGCCGTCGAGGGCCACGGAGTCGCCGGTGTCGTCGTAGGCGAAATCGACGCCGTCAAAGCACACCGCCAGCGGCCCCGGCGCGGCGTCGACGGGATCGTCGTCCTCCTCGATACTGTCGTCGATCTCGAGGACCTGTTCCATGCGATCCATGGCCGCCTGCGCCGAATGCCAGGAGTACACCAGCCCCGGAATTCGCCGAATCGGCCCCAGCGCGCGGCTGACGTAGAAGTAAAACACGACCACCGTTCCCACCGTGAGCACACCGTCAATCGCCAGATATCCCCCGGCGACCAGCGTCCCCAGAAGCACCAGCGAGACCCCGAAATCGGCCATCGGCCCCAGCCGCG
>CAYUPT010000020.1:0-17154 GCA_964446725.1 uncultured Bradymonadales bacterium
CTGCAGCGACTCGGCGTCCCCTACTCGGACCACGAGGTCGAAAACGCAGCGGCTATCGCCCGCGAGCAAGCCCAGCAGATCGCCGATGAACTCGGTGAGCAGGACCCCGACTTCGCCGGTCTCGAAGATCGGGACATCATCGCCCTGATCGCCTACATGCAGCGACTGGGTACCGATATTACCAACGAAGAATAATACCGAGTGCTCTGGTGGCCGCCCGGACCCCACCGGGCGGCCATCGATCACGACCGACAGGAGTTGCCATGGAACGTGAAGTCATCGCCAATTCCGGCATGGAACACTTTGCCGAGATCGGCCTCGTCATTTTCGTGACCGTCTTCGTCATGATCATCTTGCGCGCCCTTTTTATGAATAACGACCACTCCGAACAGATGGGTCACATGCCCCTCGACGGAGGACAGCAACCGTCGGACAGTAATGCCGAACAGGAGGTGAGCACATGAGCAGCAATTCATCACAGCACGACGACTCGTCGGGCTACGCCGACGAGTTGATCGAGGGCCATGAATACGACGGCATCAAAGAATACGACAATCCCATGCCCGGATGGTGGCTGTGGCTATTTTACGCCACCATCGCCTGGTCGGTCTTCTACATCGCCGGCCTCGGCCTGGGCTTGATCGACGACTACGACGCCCAGCTCGAGCGAGGCCAGGAGCGCATCGCCGAGAAACAACGGGCTGCCGCCACGGATGCCGTCGCCTTCGAAGAAGACGAACTTCAGGCGATGCTCGACGATGACGACGCTCTCGACGAGGGCCGCCAGGTCTACGACGACGTCTGCGCCGTATGTCACGGCGACGACGGAGGCGGCGGCGTCGGCAGCGCCTTCAATGACGGCCAGTGGGACCACGACGACACCATGGTCGGCCACTACGAAATCGTGCGCGACGGCATCAGCGACGTCGGTATGCCGGCCCACGACAATCAACTCTCCGAACAGGAGATGGCGACCGTCGTCGCCTACATCCAGACCTTCTGAGCATGCTGCTTTTAGCGGGGTCGCGCCATCGGCCGCGCCCCGCACCGAGTCGCCCTCCCTCCGAAGCGATCGCGTAGTTTCTAATCTCCGAGAGGCCACCATGAACAGCATCATCCCAGAGGCCCCTGAAGAGGTCATGTCGACGATGGATAAATCCGGCAATCGCCGCTGGATGTATCCGACGCCGAGCCACGGCCGTTTCTGGACGGCCCGAGCCGTCATCGGCTGGGCGCTGATCGCCATTTTCGTCGCCCTTCCGTCGATCGAGATCAACCAGCGCCCGGCCGTGTTTCTGGATGTGGCCAGTCGGGAATTCACATTTTTCGGATTGACGCTCCATCCCACCGATTCGATTCTGCTCGTCGCGTTGTTGCTGTCATTTATTCTGGGCATCATTTTTCTGACCGCACTTCTGGGGCGGGTCTGGTGTGGCTGGGGCTGTCCTCAAACCGTGTATCTGGAATTTGTCTACCGGCCGATCGAGCGGCTCATCGAGGGCAAGGAGTCGAAGCGACGCCGCCGCGACAACGGCCCCTGGAATTTCGAAAAAACCTGGCGCAAGCTGCTCAAATACAGTGCCTATCTGGTGATTTCACTCTTTTTGGCCCACACCTTCGTCGCCTATTTTGCGGGCTGGCACAACCTGCTGGACTGGATGGGTCAGTCGCCCCTGGATGCGCCGGGCTACTTTTTGATGATGGCCATCACGACGGGCCTGGTCGTCTTTGATTTCGGTTATTTCCGCGAACAAATGTGTACCGTGGCCTGCCCGTACGCCCGGCTGCAGTCGGTGTTGATGGACGACGACTCCATGATCGTCAGCTACGATCCCAATCGCGGCGAGCCGCGCGGCACCTACCGAGATCGCAAACAGGCCGATGGTGCACTCGATATCGACGGCGACACCGTCGAATTCGGCGACTGCATCGACTGCGGCGCCTGCGTGCGCACATGCCCCACGGGCATCGACATCCGCGAGGGCCTGCAGATGGAATGCATCTCCTGTACGGCCTGTGTCGACGCCTGTGATGACATCATGGAGTCCATCGACAAGCCCAAGGGACTGATTCGCTACACCTCGCAAAACGCCATTGAAGAAGGCGAGACCCGGGTCTCGAGACCGCGATTGTATCTATACGGCATGGTCTTTCTGATCGCCGCTACGGCCCTGGTGGTCATGCTCTCCGGGCGCGGTCCCCTGGAGCACGACGTCAGTCGCGCCTCCGGTTCCACCTACACCGCCACCGCCGACGGCGACGTCGCCAACCGACTCTCCATGCGACTTCGAAACCGGACCCCGGAGGCGGCGACCTTTGAATTCGCCGCCGTCGATCCCGCCACCACCGAGGTGCGTATGATCGGCCCGTCGTCGCCGAATTTGGCCTCCGGAGAACTCCAGCATATCGAAGCCTGGGTCGTCGTGTCCGGCGACCAGATGCCACCGGGCGGAAAGGTCACCCAATTCGAACTTAAACTCGACGGAGAAACCGTCGAAACCATCGATGTCCGTCTGCTCGGCCCTCGGGGCTGATGTCGAATCACACCGACGTATCGAGACTACAGGAACTTTCATGATCAACATTCCCGCCAACATCTTCTGGCCCGGCTTTATCATCGCCCTGCTCGGTCTATCACTGACGCTGAGCTTCTCCGGGCTGTATTTTGCGCAAAGTGACGGTGGCCCCCAAGTTGTGCCCGACTACTACGAAAAATCGGTGGATTACGACGACGACTACACCGCCCGTCAGCAGGCCATCGAGTTGGGGTGGAGCGTCGACATCGAACTCGACGGACAGCAGGGGGTGCTGACGGTCACCGATGACGACGACCGGCCCATCGACGGCGCCACCGGTCATATCACCTTTCGCCGCGTCGACCTGGCGGAACCGACGCAGTCCGTAGAAATTCAAGATTCCGACGGCGCTCCGGGAGAGTATCGCTTCGACGACGCTACCGATCGGCCGGGCCATTGGGAGCTTCTGATCGAAATCAGGCGCGATGATGATACCTTCGTGGACTCCATTCGAACCACGGTCGACTCATAACCCGGCGCCCGACGGACGACGATTCTCACGCCAGGACACCAATGACCACTCGCCCCTGCACACATTGCGGCCTCGAGGTACGCGGAGCGGCCGCCGACCAGCCGGAGGACGAGCCGGTCTTTTGCTGCGCGGGCTGCGAAGCGGTCTACTACACTCTCAAGGAGTCCGGTCTCGACGAATTTTACGACCGGCGTCAAAGTTGGTCCGTCGACCAGCCCCGGCCGGTCGACGAAGAGGTCTTGGACGCCGAGGACATGTCGTTTTTCGACAATCCCACCTTTCTGGACGACCACGCCAGCGCTCACGACGACGGCACCCGAAGCATCGAATTATACCTGGAGGGCGTCCACTGCGGGGGCTGTGTGTGGCTCGTCGAGCGCATGCCCCGGCTCGTGGACGGCGTCGTCGACGCCCGCCTCCAGCTTACGCGCGGTCGGCTCACGCTTCGCTGGAATCCAGAGCGCATCGAGCTGTCGGCGATTGCCTCCTGGCTGTCGGACTTCGGGTTTCGGGCCCGACCGCTTCGGACCGAGAATATCGAGCGCCGGTCGACGGCCGGCAAAAAGATGCTGACCCGCGTCGGCATCTGCTGGGCCGTCGCCGCCAATGTGATGCTGTTGACGATCGCTTTGTACGCCGGCCTCGACGCCGACTCCAACGCCGGATTGTACAGCGCCGTGCTGTGGTCGACC
The DNA here is from genome assembly GCA_964446725.1 of uncultured Bradymonadales bacterium. Taxonomy (GTDB): domain Bacteria; phylum Myxococcota_A; class Bradymonadia; order Bradymonadales; family Bradymonadaceae; genus SLJM01. The sequence goes on from CAYUPT010000020.1 coordinate 3,741, forward strand.
TTTGGCCTCAGTGCCATTTCTCTGGTCGCCGGGGGCAGTGTCTTTTTTCGGCGCGCCATCGCCAGCTTCCGGAGCGGACGGCTGTCGATGGATGTCCCCATCTCGCTGGGGATTGCCGTCGGCTGGGGCCATTCCGCCTGGGCGACGATTTCCGGAAGCGGCGAGGTGTGGTTCGACTCCATTGTCGTTCTTATCGCCGCCCTGCTCACGGCGCGCTATCTGCAGATCCGGGGCAATAGCCTGGCGGCCGACGCCGCCGAACGCCTGGTCTCACTGCTGCCGCGAACGGCCCGTCGCTTCGCCGACCCCGGCGGCGACGAGGTCGAAGTCGTCCCCGCCGACGCCCTCCAGATCGGCGACCGCATTCGCGTCCTCGGCGGCGATGTCATCCCCGCCGACGGCCGCGTCATCTCCGGTCAGGGCGATGTTTCGCGCGCCGTGTTAACCGGCGAAAGCCGGCCGGAGAGCATCGACACCGGCGACGCCGTCGAGGCGGGAACGACGAATCTATCGAACCCGCTCGTCGTCGATGTCACCGCCACCGGCGACGATACTCGCGTCGGTCAGCTGATGGAGTGGGTCGAATCCAGCGGCACCAACCGGGCGCCAGTGGTTCAACTCGCCGATCGCCTCAGCGCCGTCTTTATCGGCGTCGTCCTGACCGCCGCCGCCATCACTGCCATCGCCTGGAGCATCATCGACCCCGGCCGGGCCGTGGCCAACGTCGTCGCCCTGCTGGTCATTGCCTGTCCCTGTGCTCTGGGCATGGCGACGCCGCTGGCGTTGACCGTCGGAATCGGCCAGGCCGCCCGGCGCGGCATTCACGTCAAGCGCGACGCCACCCTGGAGGCATTGGCCGGCGTCACCGATATCGTCTTCGACAAAACGGGCACTCTGACCGACGGCCGTCCCTCCGTCATCGAGGCCTTCGGAGATATCAGCGCCGCCCGGCGAGCCTGCGCCATTGAGGTTCAGTCCAATCACCCCATTGCGGACTGCCTCGTCGACTGGGCCCGGGACACCGACGAGCTTTCGTTAGACGACATCACCGTCGACGCCGTCGATGAGACACCGGGAGCCGGTATCGAGGGCTGTGTCGACGGCCGAACGGTAAAGATCGGTCGACTGTCGTGGTTTGACGACGTCTCCCGGAAACAACGAGCTTGGGCGGAACACCAGGCATACAGCGGCCATACGCCGGTGGCTGTCGGCGTCGACGGCGATGTCATCGCAATCATTGCCGTCGGCGACGAGCTCCGGGAGGGCGTCGTCGACATCGTCGACCGCATCCGCCGGCGCGGAGCGCGAGTTCACCTCCTATCCGGCGATCATCCCGATGTCGTCGCCGCCACCGGACAGCAGTTGGGAATCGATGGCCAGCGCGTCATCGGCGGCGCCAGTCCGGAGCGAAAACTCCAGTACATCGAATCCCTTCGAGACCGCGATGACGCCTGTATCGCCATGGTCGGCGACGGCGTCAACGACGCCGCCGCCCTGGACGCCGCCGATATCGGCATCGCCGTCCACGGCGGCACGGAGGCCAGCCTTGTCGCCGCCGATGTCTTCGTCGTTCGCGACGGCGTCGAACCGATCGCCGAATTGCTCGATGGCACCGATCGAGTCATGAATGTTGTGCGGCGCAACCTCGCCGGCTCCGGCGTCTACAACCTCTTTGGAATTTCTCTGGCCGCTCTGGGCTTTATCACGCCCCTGGCAGCCGCCATACTGATGCCGCTGAGTTCACTGGGCGTCGTCACCTCGTCGCTGATCCAGAGCTCATTTTCAGAGTCCCCGACGGAATCGGCGCCCGATTTCGCCGACGTCGATGACCTCGCGACGGCCGACGCCACACCGGCGACGCCGGCCGTCCAACCCCGGACCTCCCAGACCTCATGACGATTTTATACTTCTTACTCCCCCTGGCGTTTTTGCTCGCTGCCGCCGCCGTCATCACCTTTGTGTGGGCTGTTCGCGACGGGCAATTCGACGATCTGGAGACCCCGGCGGTGCGAGTCCTCTTCGACGAAGAAGAGTCGAAATAACTCGTTTCCTGTCAACCAGATCGCCGATCGACGAGATTTCATCGCTGCATTTCGTCGAATTCACCGGCCTCCACGCCTTCCACGACCTTCTGTAAAATCGCCAGTTGCGCACCGGCGCGCTTGGTAAATACGTCGTGCTCCTCCGGCGGTTTGCCCTCCTCGTAGCCCATATCAAAGACGGCGCGCAAAATATCGGCCCCCTCCACGACCTGACCGGCGATGACGAGACACTCCCCGAGATTGACCAGTGCATTGCGATTGGACGGATCGAGCTCCGAGGCCTCCTGAAGATATTGGAGCGCCGGCACCAGCTGGTCCCGTCGTCGATGGATGACCCCCAGCAGAGCCCAGTACTGCGAGTTGTCAGGCCGCATCTTCACCAACTTTTCGACCAACTCACCGGCTCGCTCCAGCCGCTCTTCGGAGTAGAATTCACGGGCCTGCTTCTCGATGGCCAGCACCACCATATCCGGTGTTGCTCTCCAGGCTCGTTCCTCGTCGGTCAGCTGTTGTTGTTCGTCGCTCATCGTCGTCTCCTCTCAAAACAAAATCGTTGTTGCACCCGTCGAACCGAGATACTCCTTTTATCAGCACCGCACCTGAGCCCCCCGCATTTCACTGACTGAAACCGACGTCGACATCGAACTGACCTGTTCGAGCGTCGCCTGAATCTCAGTGGCGACTTCCATGTTGAGATCGGCGACATCGACCATGCCCCGGGTCGTATCGACGGCATCGGAAATGACGGCTTCCACCGAGATTTCGGCGGACCACTCCCCGCCGTGCTCGGCCGCCAACTCCCCCAACGCACCGACCAATTGCTCGCCGGCCGGCGAGTCGAATATCGCCGTGCCCAGTGGTTGGTCACTATTGACACATCCCGGTAATTCACGGGCTACATCACTGGCGGCAGTGGCGACCGGGGTGTCGACATCGGCCCCGACCTGGTCGGCGATCTCATGTGGCGGGGTGTCGGCGACCTCGGCGCCCGTAAACTGACTGAAAATATCTCCGACCAATTGCCCGACCCCGCCAAGGGCATTCTGGACGGCGTCGAAGACCTGAGAGCCCGCATCGCCCAGCAGTCCGCCCAGCCCACCCAGTGTATCGCCGAGCATATCGAAGACTCCCGTTCCCGCGCCCTGAAGGTCACCGGCGCTCCCGCAGGTCACCAGCTCCCGGGCGCCCTCGGCGCCTTCCGCCAGCCCCCCGGGACTGGGCACGCCCAATTCCCCGACCGTCGGCGTCCCCGCAACATCGGCCAGCGACCCGACGCCGCCTCCGGGACCGGTCATGCCGTTGAACATCCCGCTGACATCGCCGGCGGTGTCCAAAAACCCCTCCAACCCGTCGATATCCGCCGCCGAGGCGACCTCGCCGAGAATCGACGCCCCCTGTTCGATGGCGCCCGCGTAGTTGCCGGTCAGCGCGTCAAGGGCGCCGCCGGCGAGATCGCCGGCCCAGTCCGGAAGCCCGATGCTATCCAGGGCCCCTCCCACAATACCACCGAGACTCTCCTGGCCGCTCAACACCCCCTTTGCGCCGTCGACAATCGAACTGCCCACGTCTTTGATGGTGTCGAAATCAAAGAGATCGCCGTCCAGAAACGACGATGTCGCATCTCCCATCCCCCGCGCCGCATCCCCGGCACTATGGGCCATATCGCCGACACCATCGGCAATATCCCCCGCGTTATTCGCGAGCCCCTTGATGGCATCTCCTGCAGCACTAATTGCACCTGAAAGCATAGCCTCATCTCCTCTCATCGCCTGGTGAACAAGTGATCCCCATGCCGCCGCACTCCGGCGACGACCTCTACGGGGCCCTTTATTCTGTTATCGACGATTTGAGGATTTTCTTGCGTAATTTCTCAAAATCACCACCGTAGCCGACGCTGCCGATCGCCTGAGCGATCGGGCCTTGACAACCGTAACAACACATGCTTGCGTCGCGCTCTACCTACAACTAACGTAGAGCACGTTCTAAAGAACGCGTGACTCATTTCCACGTTTTTTCAGGAGAAGATCCATGAAAAAGACTGTTGCAATTTTGTGCGCTCTCGCCCTGGCGGCCTCCGCCGGCTCCCTTGCCTGCGGCGAAGAAGATCCCGTCGACAACCAGGCTCAAAACGCCAACCAGCAAAACGACGACAACGGCGACAACGACGACAACGGCGACAACGGCGACAACGGCGACAACGGCGATAACGGCGATAACGGCGACAACGGCGATAACGGCGACAACGACGATAACGGCGACAACGGCGACAACGGCGAGATTGAAAATGAAGAGCCGCCGGAAGACGGTGTGATCAACTTCTTTATGCAGAATAATGACGCCACTACGGCCATCCCCTTCCCCGAGGTCAGGTCCGACACCGACAGCCTCGGCCCGGAATGGATCACCATCTATCAGGATGGCGAACCCTTGACCCATTCTCCGAATTGCCTGCCCGACACCTGTGACGACGGCGAGTCCTTCGAATGCACGGACCCGGAAGACGAATTCGGTCAACTCCAGCCGCAAAGCCGCGAATGGTTTATCTGGGATGGGCTCCACTACGAAGTGACTGGCGATGACTGCACCGAAATCATCGAAGTCACTGAAATGGATGAGGTCGAATTTGAGGCCGAATTCTGCATTGGTGACGGACAGACTGTGCAGGAAGATTGCACGATGACCGACCAACCGTTCCCCCCTGCCGCACCCGAAATCGGAATCGAGTACGAACTGGAACAACAATAACAGTCGCCGGCGCTGAGCCGTCCCTGTGATGTAAAGAAGCCCCCGCCGACAGTGCGGGGGCTTTTTTATGTCTCCTCGACATCGAAATCGGCGCGAATTACAGTCATCGAGTCCCCTGACCGTCATCACTCCCCCGGAGTCTTCATGAAGTATCGAAGCCTTGTCGTCCTCTCGCTTTTGGTCGCCCTTTCCACCGGACTTGCCGGCTGTGGCGAATCCGAGGAGCCGACGCAACAGTCGGACAACGCCCAACACGACGAAAACGATGACAACGATGACAACGAAGACGATCTCGAAGTCTACGACCCCGCCGATGACGAGCGAGATACCGCCATCGAATTCGTCGTTGAAAACGGCGCTACCATTCCATTCTTTGTCCAGATTTCATCCGACGAACACTCGGCGCCGGAGTGGCTGACCATTACCCATTTTGGTGAAGAAATCGTGCCCACGCCCAACTGCCTGCCGCGGTTGTGCGACGAGGATAAAATCCCGGTCTGCGATGAGCCGCAAAACGAGATTCTGGAGGTCGAACCGCAGGGCGAGATCTCCTTTGAGTGGGACGCGTCGAATTATCAGGTCACCGACGAGGGATGCACGGAGCGTCAGGTGATGACCGACGAGGAATTGGAGGCCGAAATGTGCTGGGGAATGGATGCCGACGAAGAGGCCCAGGTCATCGAGGACAAAGATTGCGGAAGCAGCGGCATCAATCCTCCCGAAACCAGCGCCGGAGAAGTAAGCATCACCGTCAACTGAATGGGCTATGGAGCCAATAGACTCTCCGAATTCCTTGGTTTCGACGACCCCGATCCTATTTTCCGAGTTCGGTGCTCGTCCCAAGCCTCTGCCAACGGGGAGTCAACTCCATGAACCTCACGACTGCGTTTACTGCACTTCGAACGATGATCTCTGCTGCTGGCAGGCGCTCCAGCAACGACGACAACAACGACGGTGGGCGCCGCCGATGGTGGTGGCCGGTCGTTGGCGCCGCCGCGGTGTCGGCGGGCTACGTCAAATTCCTTCGCCCCCGCCTCCAGCGCTGGGGAGCGACTGACGACGAAGTCCAGCGGCCGATGCTCGGCGACGGATTGGTCCACAACCCCACCTATGTCACAACTCGGGCCATCGGCATCGACACCGCTCCGGGCGACGTCTGGCCCTGGATTGTACAGATGGGCGAGGAGCGCGGCGGCTTTTATAGCTACGACGTCATCGACCGACTGCTGGGCATGAACGTCCACAGCGCACAGCGCATCCTGCCGCGCTACCAGGAACTCGACGTGGGCCAACCACTCGCTCGCAACGGCCAGATGATCGTCCGCGGCATCGAAGCCGGCCAGGCCATCGTCATCGGACCCTCCACGGATATCACCGATGTCGACGCCACCTGGACGATTGCCATCTACCCCGATGGCCGCCAGCAAACGCGATTGGTCTCCCGGACCCGGGCCCGATTCGACTTCTCGAGCCCCCGGGCACTGTTGTGGTTTCTACTGCTCGATCCGGGACAATTCGTCATGGAGCAAAAATTCCTGCGCGAAATCAAAACGCGCGCCGAGGGCCGGAGCGAAAAATGGCCTTACGAGGGCGCTCCTACGCTGCACTGACGTCGCCAGCAGTTGTTTTGCCCTTCCCCGACGCGGGGAAGTGGCTGCGAGCGTCTTTTGCGAGCAGTCGATGGGGTCTACGCGAGACTCCGATCTAACGAGCCCACCCTCTACCCATCACTCCCCGCGCACGACACGACGGATATTGCGCACCACCCAGTCGATGTCGGCGTAGTATTGCGCCGTATCTCCCTGTCGTTCGGAGGGAAGAGTCAGCGTCACCGGACGCGGTCCCTCATCGAACATGGCCCACCGAAAGTGGAGGTGATCGGTGCCGACCCCGACCGTCGATAGCTCCTCATCGGCGACCCCGACGTCACCGGCGATATGGTCGATAAAGCACTTCTCGGCGACATCGACGGCCAAGATCCGCGAATACAGTTCCCCGCCGCGGTATAATTCAATGTGGGTGTGATGATCGCCGGGTGAGGCGTCGGCCATCACCACGTCGTCGTCATCGATGCAGTCGTCGACCAACTGGTGGAGCGCCTCTCGGAGGTCGCCGGCTGTCGACTCGTCGGTCTCCAGCGACGCCTCCAGGGCTTGCAGATAGGATTCGCCGATTCGGCGATGCTCTGCTTCTTCTTGCGCTCGCCGCCGGGCCAACTCCTCGTCGCCCCACGTCGTGGCCTCCACGGTGCGCCGGGCAATGTGGTCGTGAAGGGCAGCGATATCGCCGTCGCCACTTCGGGGTTGTGCCCCCTCGAACCACCAGTAGCCACCGTCGCGGTAGGTAAGGGGCATCCAATCGCCACTCATGACCCCGAGAAAGAGTTTTTCGCCGTATTTGATCTCGGCGAGGATCTGCTCGCCGTGGACCGGCTCATCGGCATCGACGACATAGGGTTTTAGCACCGGCTCGAGCGCCTCCTCCAACGCCTGGAGCGACTCCGATTCGTCGAGACACCGGCGAATTTCCTTTTTTAGGTCGGCGGCATGGCGCTGGACGTCTTCGAACCACTGATCGGGGTCCATGGCGTGAATATCGGGCAACTCGGTCATCGGCGCTTCTCCTCAAGACAGGGCGTTGTCATCGGTGGACTCGCAGCACGACTCATCGGCCGCAGTTCGACCCCGGTGCTTAACGAATACCACCTATCCTGTCGAGCCATTGCGCGCAGACGTCCCACCGCGCATCGCCGTGCTATCGACTGACACCGCCCTCTTCGTCCCCGACGGCCCCGTCGGGAACTTCGCTTCCCTCCTGCACGGTGTCTTCATCGATTTCTCCCTGTGCGTCTGCAACCGGAGAAAATGGCCCCAGACTGACGACGATACTGACGAAGATGACGGGCATTAAAATAAATCCAATCGCCAGTAATACCATGACTGCATTGTTCTTTCTCATCGCGAGTTCCCGATTCAAAAGTAACGTAGAGTCCCTGCCTCCGATGCGTCTGCGCCCACGTGTTCAGCGCGCAGATGCCCGAATCTCGTCCGAACTGCGATACCGCCTGGATGTACTGATGAGTCGGACATCGTACAGATATCCCGGTTCCCTGTCACGCCTGAACCCCGGCCTGTCGCGACTTCATGACGGCGATTACACCATCATTGCGATCAAAACTCCCACGAATACGACGACGCCGATATAAAAGATGTATCGCGCCGCCACCGTCGCCACCTTGATGGCCCCCGTAAACGCGAGAAACCCCGAAATTACGGCGATAAAAAAGACGATGCCAAGCAGACTCTCCACGGCGCTCCTTGCGGTCTAAGAAGCGGTCAAAAAAAGCGGACCGAGGCTCGGCGAGATGATTTGTTTGGCTTCAAAGCGCTCAAACGGAGGCGCGGGCTCCCGCTTGCGGGAACCGTAGGATAAGTCGAGTATTGAGCGCAAAGAAGCCGGACAAATCAGCCGGCGAATGCCGATGGGAGACTTTTTTGACAGCTTCTAACGACAATGGCCCCGAACTGCACCATCACAGAGCGGAACCCATGACCAAGCAAATACAACCTTAATCACCGACCGCATTGCCCCAATCGCCGGGTTCGGTTCACAGGCGACCTGTGCGACCTCGTCCCGGCTCATGTACTTGCCGACGTCGCCGTGGCCTCCCATATTTGGGTGGAATCGAAGCACTGCCTCTATCGACACCGGATATCGAACCATGTTCGACATTGAATTCGACCGCACCATCTCCAGCGAGCTTCCGGCCGACGAATTGTGGCCACTCGTCAAAGGCGCCTTCGAAAACCCGGCAACCAGCCCCCTTTGGCCGGTTCCCCTGGAAGAAGTGGAGCCCATCGAGCTCAGCGACGGCGCTCCCATCGCCGCCACCTACGCTGTGGGTCCCCTGAAGTTTCGGCCCCGCTATCATATCACTGATTTCGACGAACGGGGCCGCTCGTTTCGCTACCAAAGTGACGCCTATCATCCCCTCAAAGGCGGCGCGACGGTTCGGGTCCAACCACGCCAGCAATCCAACAGCGCCCTTCGATGGACCGGCTCCTATCGACCCCGACTCCATCCTCTGGCGCCCGGCGCCGTGGTCTTCGTGCGCCTCTATTTCGTCCGCACGTTTTTCGCCAATCTGGAGAGCAACCTCCGCGATTACGAGGCCCGATTCAACGCGCCGACCACAGGAGGCGACGCCTCCTCATCCAGACCGGATTCACCTGCCGAGTCGTAAATTCATCGGCGCCGGTTTCGATTCCATGGCTCGCAATCGATGGCATGGAGTACCGTGACGATCCGTCGAAATCACGATCGGCGTTGGACACCACGAAGGATCTGACCACAACGCATTGCAATCCCCCAAAAGCACAGCACAATCGTTCTCTGTACGCCTTACCTCTCTCAACCCCACTCTCAACCACACCGCTCCATCCCATGTCACTTGACGCCCCATACACATCTGAGTTCGAACGCCATTTTGATAGCTTCATTCACCGACTGGACTGGGCGGTTGAACTGGGGATCGACGAACTCAACTCGATGACCGATAAATCGGCGATGGTGTTGCTCAAAGAGTCCCTCGACATCCCCTTTCAAAACCTCGATAAGGCCGGTCGAGCACTGCTAAAAACCTGGGCCGTGGTGCAAACCCCGCTTCTCGGCCCCGGTGACGAAATTGATTTTTATGAGGCCCTGCGTGGCTACACCGATGACGGTGTCATCGATGCTGTCGACACCGTCGCTGAAGGTCAATTCGGCGCCTGGCGCATTGGTTCCGTCAAGGGCCAGTATCGAGGCATTCTCACCGATGGCCAGTCGGTCTCCCGGAAGGCCTCGGCCGATGTGCTGACCGACTGGGACTGGTTCGACCTGCCCCACCCCGAGACCTACGCCGGATGGCATGTCGAATTCGACTTCGGCTCGGCATTCATACTGGCCACCGAATTGACGATGGTGGCACGAGATAAAATCGAGGATGCTGCGAAACGCAGCGCCTGGGGCGACGGCGACGACTTTCGACAACAAGACTACGCAGAGGACGTCCTGGCCCTGACGCTCTGTCCCGAGTGCTTCGACACCTACCGCGACGAAGAGCGCATTTTTCTCAATCCCGAGACCCTCCAGTGGCGCGATAAGCTGATCGACGGCATCCGACAGAACCTACCGGATGTTCTGTGCGAAAACGGTTTTCAGAGTCTACTGGCGGCCTGCGTCCCGACGGAGTGGGACATTGCCTACATCGATGAATATCCGTGGTCGATTGCGGCCGCTCAGGCGCTCGATGACACCGTCGACGAGCTCATTTCCGATCTCGCTTCTGCCCGCACACTCGCCGCCTATCGGTCCATACTTTCGTACCGCATTGCTACGCCACCGGGGCCCAATAGCCTCCAGTACCTGATGCCCATCGAGGAGTTACTCCAGGAACTGCACCTCCAACCCGATGGAACCATCGACCATCGCCGCACCGCCAGTTGGGCGGAATACCCGCTGGCGGCGACCGACCTCGACTCTTCCCAGATCAACACCCATCCGCTGCGCCCGGAGCTATCTATTCATCAGGCGCTGGCCATCGGCACCGACGAACTCGACGATGCTGTGGTATCTCAGTTGCGGCAGGCCGCACAGAAATTTCATGTCTGCTGGCGGTGGACGACCATCGTCGCTCTCGATGAGCAGTCCGACTCCTGGTTGACCGAGCCGATCGATATCGACGCCCTATGCCGTGGTCTGCAGTGGTTATTTCCCGGCGAGGTGCTTCAGACACCACTCCGTGACTTCCAGGAACCGGCGCGCGGTTTCTTTTCACGCATCGAAAATGCCCTGACACAGGTGGGACGAGTCGGTGATGACCAGGCGGTGACGCTGCGCGACCTCCCGGCGACAGGAGATAACCTGCGGGCGCTGCCCGGAATCGGTGATGGATCCGTGCGCCACCTGGGCAATTTGCTGCGGGATTTCATCTCTCAGTGGCCTGAATCGGCGGGCCATCGTCCCGTCGCCAGCCCCGACCGCCGGAGCCACGAATCCATCGATGCCGGCCTCAATGAGCTCGACGACCTCTTCAAATGACGCCGCGCGCACGAGCAACCCCGCACTTCGCCGTCAACGTCACGACAGCCGGCTCAGCGCGGCTTCGCCCCCTGATAATCGGGCCTCGACATCCAGGCGAAGACGGCGCCTGCGATCAACAACACGCCGGGCACAATCCAGAAAACCGTCGCCGACACGAATCCGGCGAAACCGGTGATGGCCATGACAAACGTCGCTACCTGCGGGTATTTCGACGTGAGCATGGCGCCGACTCCGCCGGCAATCGCCAGCACAACGGTCACCGATCCCAGCCCCAGCACGGCACCACCGCCCTCGGGTGCGATCAACAGCCCGGCGCCGCCGACGAACATCACCACAATGCCCGCCAAAACACCCAGTATTGCCCCCACGACGCCCACCGTCAGTCCGATGCTCGCCTGTCCTTTCTCTTTGATGTCGATGGCCACAATGTACCTCCTGCGTTCGGGGGGAATCGATTCAGCTATAAACTAAGCACCTCGTTCCACCTCAAAAACGGACGTCTCGCCGGTGCACCCCGTTGTGCGGCATCGATTCCGACGGGCAATATCCATCGACTATTGTCTCATCGCGCATGCTGCGCCTACCATGCATGCGAGTAATTCAATGTACTCTGGGAGCTTATTATGGGCCGTCGACACTTCGCGTTCCTCCTTGCCACCGGTCTCATCGGCATCTTTGTGTTTTCGGCCTGTAGCTCCTCTCCGGACGAACCGGACGACGAGTCGGTCGCCGAACAGCCGCAGGCCGCCCCGGACGAACAAAGCGATGGACTTCCCCCGCTGGACGTCGACCGCTCCCACTGGTCCGACGAACGACAGGCCGTCGATGCCAGCGTCGACGCCTTTTTGGCGAGCCCCAACAACCTGGATGAAGCGATGCAACGGGACGTCGCCGCCATGGCAGGGGTCGCCGAGGAAAAAGCAGCGCGGTTAACGGAACTAAGGTCCCAATTGACCGACCTAATCGAGACATCGGACAATGACAGTGAAATCGTCGCATGGAGCCAGTTTCGAATCGCACAGACCTATCTCAATTTTGGATGCCAACTCCAGAATGTCACCGCGCCCGAAGGAGTAGAACCGGAAATGAAACAGGAATATCGGATGGCCACCGCCGATCTTGCCCGGCCGCTGTTCGAAGAGGCACAACAGGAGTTTCGGCAGGCCCGTCAACCGGACGTCACGCCCTGGAGTGACCACGCCGTCCATATCCTCGACGAACTCGAACACGTCGTCGATGACACCGACACAGGCAGTGTCTGCACAAACCTCGAGAAGTACTGGCAGCTCGACGCCGACGAAGTTCAGGTCGTCGATCACCAAGACGTGGAGTCCATCGGCGTACGCGAAATCATGTCCGAAGAGGTCGAGAACGATTCCGTACTTGATTCACTATTTCGAGATGATGAAATCCAACCGAATCCAGACGTCAATATCGCTGGTGGCAGCTTCGGCGATCCGGGTTATGGCCGCGTTGAAGTCCGGGATGACGACAACGAAGCCGATGACAACTCGCTGCCGTCGCCAACCACCGAACTCCACGACCCGACCGTCGGCGACCACTGCGATGATTCCGCCGTTCGCCGCGTCGTTCAGGCCCGCGAAAATGCCTTCCAGCACTGCTACGAGCGTCACCTTCAGACCGATCCCGATCTGGGAGGAGAGGTCACCTACTCGTGGACGATCGACCTCGACGGAACCGTAACGGACGTCGAGATCGACGACTCGTCGATGAACGACGAAGGCGTCGAGTCGTGCCAGCGCCGCATCATCGAACGATTGCGATTTGCGGAGCCCGACGGCGAGACCTGTGATGTGGCGTATCCGATGGAGTTTATGGCCGACGACGAAGAGTGACATCGCTGCCCGGCGCCGGCGCCATTTCCCCCGGTAGCCGCCGGTCCGCTACAGCGGGCTTTACTTCTCTGCGTCGATTTTGCAGGATGCGCACGCATTGGCCGTCGTTTTTTGTCTCGACGGTGAATTGTCAACTGATTAGGATCGAGCCCCGTCCCATATTTTCGACGGGCTTTGACGACGCACTTTTTGTACGCAGGAGCACGCCATGGCTGAAAATCACGAAGATGGACCGATTCACCAGGCCCCCTGGGTCGTCCCGGTCACCGTTGGCATCTGCCTCGGTTTTGTCATGATCATGATGCTTCTGAGATACTTCGTCGCCGCCGACGTCGGTCTCTAATACAGCGAAACCCCACAGAGAACTCACCCGGCAGGGCCGTCATCGGCCGTGCCGGTTTGCGTCGTTGAGTGCCTCTACGACGCCCGCATCTCCTCTTCGACGGCTTCTTCGAGTTCCTCGAACTCCATGTCGAAGTCCAATTCGACGTCGCCGCCGAGTTCGCGCGATAGCCGTCGATCGAATTCCTCCATCTCCGCCTCCTCCAGGGTCATCTCTTCGTCGTCCGACGAAAAGATGGTCTGTCCGAAGACCAACTCCGTCGTCGCCTTCTCGCGGGCCGGTGTGCCGGCCTCCAGGTGGCGCCGGACTCGGGGCCCTTCGTCGACGACATCGCCCTCTGCGGG
>CAYUPT010000021.1:0-3944 GCA_964446725.1 uncultured Bradymonadales bacterium
TGGTGGCCCGCAAATTGGAGGGCAACTCGATATCGGGAAGATACATCGTATTTTCGTGGTCGTCATTGATCTGGTCGACGAGCTCCGACTCGTAGACCCAGAGCGTGACGTCGTGTCCGTTGGTCGCCAATAGCCGCGACAGCGCCGTTCCCCACGAGCCGCCGCCAATCACACCGATATCCATAATTGAGACTCCAGTTGAGAGATTCGAGATGGTCGGATGAGCCCTGATGATCGTTTGCTACGCTTTGCGCACCCGGCGTCGAAGCATTCGAAGCGTCTCGGCGGGGTTTCCAAACACATCGTGAAGGCGCTCATTGGCGTCGCGCATCTGGCGGACCAATTGTTCGGCGAGATGGTCGACGAGTCGATAGGCGGCAATCTGGCCATCATCGAATAGCTCGTTAAAGGCCGGGCGCTTCAGTTCCAGCAATTCCGTCGCCTCAATGGCGGTCATGGTGCTGTCGTGGTCCCAGGCCTTGACGAGATAGGACAGTCCGATGGGGGTGCCGGTCTCGGAGATCTGGTCGACGCGCTTGTCATCGGGAGGCAGCAGGCGCGTCTGCTCGAGCCGTCCGTCGATCAAAATATAGGCGGCGTCGCCACTGGCGCCCACCGCCCAGAGCGCTTCTCTGGAGGCGAGTTGGCGGCGCTGACAGGCCCCGACGAGCGACTGGAGCTGAGCGTCTTCGAAGTCCTCGAAAAACGACGTGGAGGCCAGAACCTCGCTGTAGTGATCGACGTTGTCGATAGTGGGCATATTCTCCCCGAAAGATCAGGATTTGCGAAGCCGCCCCAGCATTTCGTGGAGCTGCGATTCAAATGAGTCAATATGGGCTGCCGGGTCCTGAAAGACCTGTCGGACCCGGGCATCGGTGGTGCGGCGTCGATCGCCGACGGTGGCCGCCAGGCCGAGGATAATTTTGTAGGCCGCCGGCCGATGCTGACGCCGCATCTCATCGAAGGTGTCGTGGTCGAGCCGAAAGACCTGAGATTCGCTGACGGCCTGGACCGTCGCCGACCGCGGTCCGCCTTCGATCAGCGACATCTCACCGACGGCGGTACCGGGCTCCAACACGGCGAGTACGACCTCTTCGCCGACCGACGACCGGCCGATGACCTCCAGCGTTCCGTCGCCGATAATAAACAGGGCATCCGATTCGTCGCCCTGTTCAAACAGCACTTCGCCGGCCTCCACAGAATGCAACTCACAGGCCTTGACGACGTCCCGGACTTCGGATCCGGTCAGTCCGTCGAATAACTCGATGCCTTCAAAGATCGATTCGGCCTGACTGAGCCGGGCCAAGTCATCGGCCGACTGGTCGCTGTTGTCTTGGCGTTGTTCGGTCATTCGCTCACCGTCGCAGGTCGGAGTATGAGTCCCCAGCTCGACCATATCATCGCCGTACGGGACCCGTGCCACGGCAGTGTATCGACACCCCCCTCGACGTGCAACCGCGCCGGGCCCGGACTTCGACGATAGACCTTGTGTCGAGCCCGTGGGCGCACTAACATCGCTGGTCGTACATGCGTTTCGACGGGGCGGCACTCGGCTCTGGACTCGGCATCGCGCCGAACCAGAGCCCCGCCCGAACCAACTCGACCGCTCCGTCGCAGTGGTCGATGAGCAGCGGCGAGACCGCCGAGTCGGTGTCGTCAATTCATTTCGCGACGATTGAAGTCGAGCATCACCAAGGAGCTTCCGTGGCGAACGAAACCATCTTGATAGTCGACGCGGAAACCAAGAGCCAGAAAGTGCTCGAGGTCAGCTTTAAGAAGGCCGGCTATCGCGTCGAGATCACCGAGAGCGTCGCCGACGCCCGCGCCCACATCGAAGAGTCGAAGCCGGCGCTGATCATCGCCGATACCGATCTGCCCGACGGCGACGGCCTGGAGTTTTGCGCCGATCTCAATTTCGATGAGCGCACCGACGAGGTGCCGCTGATCTTTTTGACCAAAGAGCGCTCGCTCGAACAGAAGATGCGGGCCTTCGAGCTGGGCGCCGACGACTATCTGACGAAACCGATTTACATCAACGAAGTGACGACCCGCGCCGAGCTTTTGATACAGCGCAGTGCCAAAGAAAAGCTGCGCGGAGCCGATGTCGAGGAGTTCGAGGGGACACTCGACGACATCACCATGATCGATCTGTTGCAGACGATCGAAGAGGAGCTTCGCAGCGGCTCGGTGCGAATCCACCGACAGGGGACGCGGGCGGCGGTCTACTTTCGGGAGGGCAATATTCTGGATGCCGTCTGCGGCAAACTCCAGGGCGAAGAGGCGATCTATCGGCTGATGCGGTGGCCCGACGGTCAATTTGTGGTCCAGTACCACGACAATATTCGGCGCGCCGATCACATCGAAAAGGACTCCTCGAAACTGTTGATGGAAGGCGTCCGTCGTCTCGAACAGTGGAATGAATTGGTGGCTCAACTCCCGGAGACCGATCGGGTCTTTGACGCCGATTACAAACGGCTTCCCGACCTGTTGGACAGTCTGCCCGAAGAGGTGGAGCGACTGGTCCGGCTCTTTGACGGCTACCGCAGTCTTCAGGAAGTGATCGACGACAGCCCCATCGACGATACCTCGACGCTGCAGGTCATCGACAAACTTCTGGATGATGACGTGCTTATCGAGGTCAGCAATCCACCGTCCAGACCCCGGGGGCCGGAGAAGGACTCGAAGTCCAGAGCCAGCCTGTCGGACTGGTTGAAGGGAGGCGGCGATGCTCCCTCGTCGACAACGCCCTTTGCGGCCGTCGACGAAACAGAAGAAGAGCCGGAGGACAGCGATCCGGATGACGACACCGATCGCATCTCGAAGCCGCCGGTCAGTCAATTCATGGACGACTCGGAGGCCGACGACCACAGCGCAGACGCGCCTTCAGAAGACGAAATCGAGACCGACGAGCTTCCGCGACAGAGTTCGGCGCCGGTGGATTCGCAGCAGCCACTCGAGGAGGCCGACACGCTGGAGCTGGCGCGCGACGTCATCGAAGAGTCCGACGACCGCAACGACGGCGACGACACTGCCGATGATACACCTCAAGGCCGTGACGACGACCCTCAGGCCGCCTCTCCGTCTGATGACCCACCGCAAAAGGGTCACTGGCAATTTCACTGGGACGGCGACCAGCCACCGGAAGAAAGCGACGAGACCGCTGAGGAAGACGCTCCGGAGAGTCTTCGAGAACTGGAACAACAGGAACTTCGCCGCCGCCAGGAAGAAGCGCGGCGCCTGGCTCAACAGCGAGAGAGCGAGGCCGTCGACGACAATCCCAACGCCGACGACGCAACGGCGACCAACGACAACGAACAGGACGCACAGCCCGACGATCAGGAGGGCCGGACCCGCAAGCCGACCCCGGTATCGGCACCGGCGGCGGGAACGGTCGACAAACCGGATTCGGCCGCCGGAGAATCTGCCAATTCCTCGAGCGCCGAATCGGAACCCGACGATGGATTCCGCCAAGAGGCCCCGACAGCGCGCATCGGTGTTCCCGATGAAGTCCGAGAGCAATCTATCGGTGACACAACGCCTACCGACGACAGCACGGTCGATGATTCCGCCGCGGACTCCGTGACGTCGGGAAGCGATGTATTCGCCGACGATGTCGACGATGAGGAGTCGACCGATGTTCCTGGAGAAGCATCGACGGCGGACGAAGAGCTCGACGACACCGATATCAGTGAGACATCATCCCCCGACGATCTCGACGCCGACGGCGATAGAGCCGTTGCCGAGGCCCGGCAGGCCGGCGCCGAAGACGACGAGTCCGACGTCGAAGAAGATGACACCGGCGTCGATGATGAGCACGCCGACGAGTCCGACGTCGAAGAAGATGACACCGACGTCGAAGAAGATGACACCGACGTCGAAGAAGATGACGCCGACGTCGAAGAAGATGACACCGACGTCGAAGAAGATGACACCGACGTCGAAGA
>CAYUPT010000021.1:4044-16980 GCA_964446725.1 uncultured Bradymonadales bacterium
CCGACGTCGAAGAAGATGACACCGACGTCGAAGAAGATGACACCGACGTCGAAGATGGACACCCTCGATTCGACGAGCGAACCACAGAAAATACCGACGAACACACACCTCCGGAATTGCTCCTGGAGCCGGAACCGACCATCGAGCCCCACGCCGAAAATGGCCAGGTCGTCTCCGCGGAATACGACCTCAGCGAGTCGCCGGCCCCGCCTCCATCGAGCGCGGTTCTGGAGCGGGCCCGATCGCGCGAAGAAGACGGCGCACTGACCGATCGCGACGAACAACAGCCCGCCCCATCGAAGGAGGCAGCCCAGACTCCCGTCGGCATGGAATCCGACGACCCCTCCCGGAATGACGAGACGTCGACGGACGACAGCGACGATACTCCACAGGCCGATGATACCGAGGCCAAACAAGGCGATAATGACGGCGCGCCAAACGCCGATGACGATGAACCGAGAAAACCCGTCGACGACGAGTCGTCATCCGATTCCAGTGACGTTATCGACAGCGAAGATAGCACCGACAGTGACGATGATATCGACAGCGACGATGACGTCGACATCGACGTCAGCTACGTGTCGGAGACCGATGGCGATTCAGAACGCGAAGACCCGACGCCCAGCTCCGACGAAGACGAACCGGACGATGACGACCCAGAGACAGAGGACGTACAAGACGACTCCGAAGACGGCAGCACCGATGACTCCGACGCCGATGGCGCTGACGACGACACCGCAGCGCCCCAAGAGGAGGAGCCGCAGCAATCGGAGGACGACGCGGACATCAGCGAAGTCGATCCCGATGACGATGAGAAAGCCGCGCCGGCAGCAGGCGAAAAGGAGGCCGCGACCGCAGCGGCTGCCGATTCCTCCGACAGACCATCGTCGAAATCCGATGCGGCCACCGATGGCAGCGCTCCGGTCGTCGATTCCTCGTCGGAAGAATCGTTTTTCGACGAAGGCGACGAACTTCACGAATTCGACGACGACTTCGAAGAGTCGTTTCAACAGTCGACGGGGTCCTGGCACAAACCGGCGCTGGTCGCCGCATTATTTGCCCTGGCAGCCATCGCCGTCAGCGCCGTGGTCATCATCGACGGCGACGAGCCGGACCCGGCCGCCGATGAAACGACCTCGGCCGTCGAACCGGACGAAGCCGATGACCTCGACGGGGAGATGGCACAACTCGGTCCCGGAGACGACGATGAGACCGACGACATCATCGAAGACGATCAGGAGGCCGACGAACCCGACGAAGCCCTGGAGGGTCTAAATGCCGAACAGGCGGAGTCGGAAGCCGGCCAACTGGGAACATCGGTTACCTTTGGCAGTGAGGCACTGGCGCGGAATATCGGCATCGAACGCCAGCAGCGAGAAGCGGAAGAACAAGACGAGGAACCCGCCGAAGAACCGGCCGAAGAGGAGCCGGCCGATGAGCCGACGATCGCCGAAGACGACACCCCCGACGAGCCCGCCGGGCCGTCTATCGACGAAGAAATCAATGAACTTCGAAGTCTGGTCCAACGAGATGATCCACAGGCGCTGTCGCTGGGCCGCGAGCTGAGCAATCGCGAGCAGTCCAATTCGACCATCGCCTATCTTCACGGTCAGGCCGCCTACGAACAGGCCGAAGACGACGAAGCTCTGACGCAATTTAACCGCGCCGAGTCGCTGGGTTTCCAGTCTCCGGAACTCTATCTGTCGATGGGCCATCTATACCGCGCCAATGGACAGGACGCACAGGCTCGCGAGGCCTATCAACAATTTCTCGAAGGGGCAGACGACGACCATCCCCAGATGGACTTCGTGGAAGGTGTCGTCGGTGATCTGTAGGCACCGGCTATCGTCGACCTCCGTGAGCCGATAGCCCGGAGACGTTTGCTTTCCCCATAAGTTGTCGCAGGAATTGCAATGCTTGCCCTGACGATTGAATCCAGTTGTGACGAGACCTCGGCGGCCGTCATTCGCGACGGACGCCAGGTGCTGTCGAACGCCGTCGCCAGTCAGATTCCGGTCCACCAACGCTACGGTGGCGTGGTCCCCGAGTTGGCCAGCCGCAATCATATTATCAACATCGACGCCGTGGTCGACGAGGCATTGGCCGACGCCGATGTCGAATTAGAGGACATCGAGGGATTCGGTGTCACCGCCGGACCGGGCCTGGTGGGAAGCCTTCTGGTGGGCATCGAGACCGCAAAGAGTCTGGCCTGGGCCCTCGATCGACCCTGTGTGGGGCTCAATCATCTGGAGGCTCATCTGACCACGGTCCTGCTCGATCTGGACGACGTCGACAGACCGGACTTTCCCTATCTGGGACTCGTCGTCAGCGGCGGGCACACCGATCTATACGTCGTCGACGGCATCGGCGACTACGAATTACTCGGCAGAACCCGCGACGATGCCGCCGGAGAGGCCTTCGATAAGGTCGCCAAAATGCTGGGGCTTCCCTACCCCGGAGGCGTTGCCATCGACCGACTGGCCAAAAAGGGCAATCCGGAGGCCGTCGAATTTCCGCGACCGATGTGGACGCGCGAGAATCTCGATTTTTCGTTTTCCGGACTCAAGACCGCGGTGTCACTGCATCTCGACGAGATCAGCGAGCCGGAGGGTCAACAGCTGGCCGATATCTGCGCCTCGTTTCAGGAAGCCGTCGTCGACGTGCTGTTGATGAAGGCCAAAACCGCCTGTCGCCAGCACAATCTGGAGCGTCTGGTACTCTCCGGCGGTGTCGCCAGCAATAGCCGCCTCCGGGATCGGGCCCGGCGGGATTTCGACGGCGAGGGCATCGAACTCTTTATCACGCCCCGCTCGCTGTGCACCGACAATGCGGCGATGTTCGGCCCCATCGCCGACGCCTACTTGAGCCGTTGCGACTCCAACCACTTCACCAGCCACCGGCTGCGCGCCCGGGCCAATATGGCCCTCGGGACATCGCAGCGCTCCCCCAGTTCTTCTCATAGATGAAGGCCCGTCGATGAGCCCATCGAATGACGTCTCCGCCGTCTTACAGACGCTGTACCGCCATCCCGGCATTCGCGCTGTGCTGTGCATCGACGCCCGGGGCAATGTCCAGAAGCGCGCCGGTCAGGCCCACTCCCTAAAAAACGCCTCCGGAACCGACGATCCCACGGTGGTCATGCCCATCGACACCTCGTCTGACGGCCCCGAAGAATCGCTGTACGTCTGCGAATACAACGATGACTTTCTGGTCATTGTCTTCGACGAGGCCACCGACTTTGAACACCTCAAAGACGATATCGACACCACGCTCGAGGGCTATCTCGAGTAAGCGTCATCAATTGCCGCGATCGCGAAAATCCTGATACTCCTCTTCGGTCAGCGGCTCGGCCTCCATGCCGCCCTCCATCAACATGTAGGGCACGCCTCCCAGTTCCTGAACCGGCAACGCACGTTGATGGTCGGAGACGAAATAGGCCATGCCCCAGTAGACGGACAATACCAGTATCCAGGCGATAAGCGACTTCAAGACATCGCCGCGACTGATGGCCACCAGCAGTAAAAATAGCGCAAAACAAGTCACCAGAATACCGACCACACCCACCCCGCTGGTGTAGTAGGCCAGGGCATTGGTGATGCCCACGACGAACGCCCCGTTGATAAAGGTGTTGTACTCCGCCGGCAGATTTAACAGCCGGAAGGTCACCAACACCGTGATCAGCTGAACGACGGCGGTGACGACGTAAAATAACTCCGGCGTCCAGGCCATCCCCGCTTCAGCGACCATTACGTACGATGTAACCATGATAGATCTCCACGGGTATCCATAATTGCGATCTTCGGCGACGTCGCATCACCGCTCGAAGCGATTACGACTTCGATTCATCGTCACCATTGTTGGCAGCGACTTCAATGTAATCGTCGGCGACGGCCTTGTCGAAGCGAAGTCGAAGTCGAGCAATGCCTCGACTTATCCAGGGCAATTTGTGCAGCCCGAAGACAACGGCGATAACCACAAGCAAAATGACGATTTCAGCTGCGTTCAACATAGCGTCTCAACAGATTCGAGGAGATTCGACGTCGCCGACAACGCGGTATTGGTACCCGTCTGTTGTAGGACGACAGGCCGCAGGGTGCAATATTGCACGGCAAACCCTCAGCCGAAGCTAATTTTGCACGACACCGCCGGGGGGGCGCTGCGGCCGCCGCGACTACGACATCATCACGATGATATCGTAAATGGCATGGGTGTAGACGGCGACGGCAAAGCCACGGGCGAAAAAGATGATCGCCAGAAGGACTCCGGCCACCAGGCGAAATACAAAGACTCCCGGTGTAAACGGGTCGCCGAGTTCTCCAACATGGTGTATGGCGCTAAAGGCGAGACTGGAAAGTAGACAGGCCACCGTCGCCGCCAGCCAGATCGGCCAGTCGAACACACGCGTCATCAACCAGACCATCCCGCCCATTAGAATCAGGCGAAATACGAGTTCCTCGTAGACCCCGGCCCCGAGACTCAGAACAACCACGCGCAGCACCGAATCGGCCACATCTGCCGAGGCACTTAGCGAGGGATCGACACCGAGGAATCCCATGATTTGCAGGACGACAGCGCCCAGTATCAGGGCATACAGCGTGCTTTCTAAAACCACCACCGGCCAAACGCGAAGCCGGAATGTGCCTCGGCTTCGAAGTAAAAATGTAGCCAGGCCAAAGAGTGCCAGAATCCCGAGATTGATCCACAGATAGACCTCGAGTTGCTCACCGGCGATAAGCCAGAGCACATCGGTGACGAAATCGACGCCGTTTCGGATTCCGCCGGTCAACAACACGCCGAGTTGATAGGCGACGAGCAGTGGCAGCACCAACAAAAGACTATTGGCGAGATTTCGGCTCCGGCGATGGTAGCGGCCGACGGCGTTGTCCATCAGATGATTCGCGCTCAAGATCAGGGGTTGATATCGGGGACTATCGCCGGTGATGCGGTGGCGCCACTTACCAGCTTTGACGCTCAATACTCAGGGTCGTGATCACCAACGCTGCGGTCATCACCGACAGATAATACACCACACTTCGAATTTCGATGACACCGCGGGCAATACTGCGAAAGTGATAATTGGTCGATGCGTACTCGACGATTGTCGCCGCCGTGCCGGTCACCGGGGCCGCCAGTTGATCGATGAGATACAACAAAATGCACAGCGAAAAGGCGACCAAAATGGCAACCACCTGGTCGCGAGCCCAGCTGGACGCCATCAGCCCAATGGCCGTATACGCTCCGCCGACGAGCATGACGCCGATGTAACCGGCGGCCACTGCGCCCCAGTCCAACTCGCCGAGCAGAGACAGGGTGTACGGATAGGGAAGGGTCATGGCGAAGACGACGGCCAATAATGCCAGGGCCGCCACAAATTTACCCAATACGATCTGCACGTCGGTCACGGGCATCGTCTTCAATAGCTCGAGGGTCCCCGACCGTTTCTCGGTGGCAAAAGACCCCATGGTGATCGCCGGAGCAAAAAACGCCAAAAACAGCGGCGTGCGTTCGAAATAGCCGCGAAGTGACAGGACATTGAGGTCGTCAAAAAAGGTCAACCAGAACAGCGAACCGGTAATGAGCAAAAAGAGGACCACCACCACGTACGCCACCGGTGAATTGAAGTAGCTTCCCAGTTGTCTCCGGGCGATAAAGTAGATCTGTTTCATGGTGGCATCCGTCGTCGGAGGTCGCTTCGTAAGCCGGGGCTCACGCCCCATTCAGGCCGTGGCATCGGCGCTGTCCGCTGATTTCGATCGCGACGCCGCCGCCTCTTGTCGCGAGTCGCCGTCATTACTGTCGGCCTCATCGCCATTATCGGCCTCATCACCGTCATCATCACTATCCTCACCGCCATCAGCACCGGTACAATTGCCGAGGGTAAACCATCGAAAAATATCCTCCAGCGTGGCTTCCGGAACGTCGACGGCGTCTCGAAGTGCTTCAATGGAGTCGTCGGCGACAATACGGCCATCGTCGATGATGATGATCCGATCGCAGACCGCCGACACCTCCTGGAGGATATGCGTCGACAATAGCACCGTTTTATGGCGGCCAATGGAGGTGATGACGTCGCGAATGTCGATGATCTGATTGGGATCGAGGCCCGTCGTCGGCTCGTCGAGGACAATGACCTCCGGGCGATGGACGATGGCCTGGGCGAGGCCGACGCGCTGGCGAAAGCCCTTGGAGAGCTCGCGGATCGTCTTTCCCAGAACAGACTCCACGCCGGTTCTGGTGGCCACATCGCGAACGCGCTCTTTGCGCGACGCCCTTCCGACGCCCTGCATCTGGGCGACAAAGTGCAGATAGTCGGCGACGATCATATCGTCATAAAGAGGTACATTTTCCGGCAGATAACCGATCTTTTGACGCACCTCTTCGGATTGCGTGCGCACATCGTGACCGGCGACTGTCACCTCGCCAGACGAGGCCGCCATCGAAGAGGTCAAAATCTTCATGGTCGTCGTTTTGCCCGCCCCGTTCGGCCCCAGAAACCCGACGACTTCACCGGAGTCGACGCAAAAATCGATGCCGCGCAACGCCTGGACATCGCCGTACCACTTGTGGAGGTCCTCGACGACAATGGATTGTTCGGACGTATCGGTCATGACCTACCGCTCGGTGGGTGCTGAAAGTTCCAACATAACGTGCTCGACAACGCGGTCTATACAGTACGTCGTCTCCGTCGGCCGGAGCAAGGGGTTGACCGACGGCCTGTCGAACCCACAAGTACATGACGAGCTGGTTGCGACGGCGATGTCCTCGCAGCCGGGCGGCCCCGACAGGACCTACGACCGAGGAGTCAATATGCGTATTGAGACGAGACTCGACGACAATCTTCGCGAATGCCCGGTCGACAGCGCTCGCCTCCGGCAAGCGGTACAGGAGTCGAGTACTGAGCTATCTCATCTGCGAAGCCAGACCGATGCCTCGACGCTGTCCACCACTCGACTCGGCAGGCGACTGCAACGACACGGTCGATACCGCCGACTTCAGGGCCGCTTCGACGATGCGCTGTCGCTCAAAGATGAGGCCTGCAAAATCTGGAGCGACTGCGAGCGCCGCAAAGCCCATTTTCTGTGCCAGCTCCAGAAGAGCGTCATCTTATTTGAGGCCCGGCGCATCGAGGCCGCACTCGACGCCGCCGAAATGCTCGAAACCAGGCTCGACGACGAGACCGCCGTCTATCGCGATATGGTCGCCGAGGCGCTGGGCAAATGCCACTTCGGCGGCGGCGACCGACGAAGGGCCGTAGAATATCTCGAGGAGGCACTGGATATTCGCCTACAACGGGGCAACGAGCGCCATATCGAGCGGACGCGACATCTTATCGACATCGTCGAGCGCAGTGGCAAATGAGCTCTACGACTTTTGGCGATACTTCGGCTCGACATGCCACATGGCATCCGGCGTAAGAAGGTCGGTCTCGATGCGGACACAGATCGGTTCGCCGGAATCTCCAGAGACCTCGTCGCCGTAGTCTTCGACATCGAATTCGGTGACGTCAGACCAGGTCTCGTCGGCACTGGCCCGACTACATCCATCTTCGGGCGCCACAAAGGCATCGACACTGCGGGTGGTGGTGTAGCGGTATTGCCGCGATGTATCGGCGAAAAAGGTCGGTCGATGTTCCCAGTGATCTTCGCCTTCGACCATTTCGCCAGTGCTGTCCTCATCGGGATAGCTCTGCCAGGGTCCCCACTGGAGTTCCCCGGCCTCTCCACAACCCAAACTCAATGCCAACAATGCCGTTACTGCGATCCATCGGTGTTTCATTCGATATTCCTTCGCCGTTATTCATTTCCAGATGGCCCCCACGATAACCGGTGACCTTCCATTAATGGAAAGCCGATTCTCACACCAGATATCGGTGACGACAACACTGCCATGGGTTTCCCGCAGGGGCCGCAAAATCTTGCACCTTCGGCCGGCCCGGCGCAAAGTTTTCGCCACATGACGGGGCATAACGCCCGCAATGTGGCCCCGCCCGGGATGGTGTCAAATTTGCATAAATATCCCGCCATAACGTTGCGTGTCCGCTCGAGTTCGCGGACACCCGTGGTCCACATGACAATACCGACGGAGCATACGATGGCCACCAATCCCGGCCCACCGACCGACACCACCGGTCCATCTGCCTCGCCCTGCGACCCGGATGACATCGCCCTGAAGAGCTTTTTTCTGGGGCCGCAGTCCGAAAACGCCGACTGGCTCGAAGAGGTGTTTCGCGGAGTGTTGACCGCCTATTTTTCGTGGCGGCGGCGAACCTTTCCCGAAGACGGTCGAGCGATCTCCGACGGCGATCTGGAGACACCGCAATTTCGACGACAGCGCCGCGAGATCGCCGTCGAGATGCAGCGACTGCTGGCTCGATTCGAGAGCGAAGTACCGAAGTTTTCGCCGCGCTACATCGGCCATATGTTTTCGGAGACGTCGATGCCGGCCATGATCGGCCACGTCATCACCCTGTTGCACAATCCCAATAACGTCAGCGGCGAGTCGTCGCGGGTGGGAATCGAAGTCGAAGGCCAGGCCATCGACGCGCTTGCGCAGATGCTGGGCTACGACACGGCAAATTGTCGCGGACATTTTACCAGCGGCGGCACGGTCGCCAATTTCGAGGCCATGGTCCGGGCCCGACAGCGCATGGAGCGGTTTATGGCGGTCGGCGCGGCGGCTCGCGATGAGGACCGGGCGTCGCTGTCGCTATTTGAAGCCGCCCACATGGGCTGGTCGAGATACGACGAACTCAGCGACGGGGGCATCGACGTCGAGGATGCCCGGAAGCAATTCGCACCGACGGCTCAAAACCCGTTTGCCGCCGCCCATCGACTCCACGACGTATTCGAGGTCCCGTATCGAGGCCCGGTGGTCCTTGTGCCGGGCCACAAACACTACTCGTGGACCAAGGGCGTGGAGTTGATGGGACTGGGCGCCGAGTCATTTTGGTCGGTTCAACTCGACGAACACGGACAGATGGACCTCGACGATCTCCGCGCTCAGATCGAGCGTGCCCGCCAACAGCAGCGACCGATCATGATGGTCGTCTCCGTGGCCGGCACCACCGAATTGGGGACCTTCGACCCCGTTGGCCACATCCAGGATGTCCTCGATGAGTACGAAAAGCGCCACGGACTCCATATCTACCACCACGTCGACGCCGCGTACGGCGGCTTTTTTGCCGCCAACGTCTGCGGCGAGTCTCCCTGCGTGATGGGCGACGGCGTCTGCAACGCACTGGAATCGATACAGCGCACCAATTCCGTCACACTGGACCCGCATAAACTCGGCTATGTCCCCTACGCCTCGGGGGCCTTTGTATGTGCCGACCGCCGCGAATACTTCGCCAGTACTATCGACGCCCCCTACCTGGATCTCGATCACGATCGCGACCCGGGGCCTCAGACCATCGAGGGCTCCCGGTCAGCAGCCGGTGCCGTAGCCACCTACCTGACGGCTCGCACCATCGGACTCGACGCCGACGGCTACGGACGCATTCTGCGCCGAACCATCCAGGCCCGCCACGAACTCCGCGACGCCCTCGGCGAACTCGAGATCCCGGTCCGGATCGCTCCGGGAGCATCGAATATCCTGACCTTTTGCGTCGCCTACGAAGGCGAATCACTGTCGGAGACCAACGCCCGAACCCGGCAGCTGTACAACGCATTTTCACCGGAGCAAGACGGAGAATTTTTCGTCTCCAAGACCACACTCCGCCACCGCGATTACGCCCCGCTGATCGAGCCCTTTATCGACAGCTGGAACGGCGAGGCAAATACCGACGAATTGACGCTGATTCGGCTGTGTATCATGAACCCCTTTATCAACAGCCGGGAGACGGAGACCGACTTTCCGACGGCCTTTGCCCGCGCCGTCGCCAGCCGCCTGTAGCCCCATTGGCCCGACCGACGCCGATATTTACAGTGACCAGGCCACCGGCAGCCAGTAGTAGCCGACAAGGGTGATCACCACCACAAAGGAGAGGTTCAGCCAGATCCCGGCGCGCATCATATCGCGCATCGAGACGTAGTCCGAGGCAAACACCACGGCGTTGGGCGGCGTGGCAATCGGCAACATGAAGGCGCAACTGGCGGCGGTCACCACGGTGACCATCAATACGTAGGAGTGGACGCCGACGACACCGGCCAAAATAGCCACAATGGGCACGAAAATACTGGCTGTCGAGGTATTTGACGTCACCTCTGTCAAAAAGATCACCAGTGCCACAATCGCTCCCAGCACCAGGAACATCGGCGCCCCGGCCAGGGCGTGGAGCTGGTCGGCGAGCCACTCGGCGAGGCCGCTCTCCTCGATGCCGCCGGCCAACGCCAGGCCACCGCCAAATAGCACCAGAATGCCCCAGGGAACCTCCCCGGTATCGTCCCAGCTGAGCAAAAACTCACCCTTCTGAAAGTCGGCGGGCACGAAAAATAACAACAACCCGCCAAAAATAGCGATGGTTGTATCGTTAAGTCCTCCCAACCCCAGATTACCGAGGACCGGCGACAATACGCCGCGAAGGATCCACAGACCGGCGACGAGACAAAAAATCACCATCACCCGAGCCTCCGGACCTGCCAGCGGATCCAATTGTTCGCGCTCGCTGTCGATGATGTCCGACAGCCCCGGAAATTCCGACAACTCCAGCGGATGTGCAATTCGAATCAGGTAATACCAGACCCCGATCAAGCCCACGATACTGATGGGAAGTCCGTAGAACATCCACTGCAAAAACGTGATCTCGACGCCATATATCTGCGAGACGTACCCGACGAATATGGCGTTGGGAGGGCTGCCGATAATGGTCGCCAGGCCGCCGACGGAGGCCGCATACCCAATCCCGAGCATCAGCGCCATGCCGAAGGGAAATTCTCCGGGCCGGGTGTCGATATCGCGCTCTGGTGTATCGAGTAGACGGGTCAACTGACTGATGACGGCAAGGCCGATGGGGACCATCATCATGGCGCTCGCCGTATTGGATATCCACATCGATAAAAACCCGGTGGCCACCATAAAGCCCAGGATCAATCGCGACGGCTTGGTCCCAAAGAGGCTGACAATCCACAGAGCAATGCGGCGGTGTAGATTCCACTTCTGGATGGCGATGGCGATCAGAAAGCCACCGAGAAATAAAAATATCAGCTCGTGGCCGTAATTTCGGGTGGTCTCACCGACGGGAAGAACGCCGGTCAGCGGAAAGAGCACCACTGGAACCAGTGCCGTTGCGTAGATGGGAATGGCCTCTGTGACCCACCAGATGGCCATCAACAACGTGATGGCTGCTGCGGCCTGGCCCTCCGGTGAAAGCCCCTCGATGCCGGTGCCCATCATCAGCGCAAAAAATGCCGCCGGTCCTCCGATCAGTCCCCCGAGTCGGACGAGGGAAAAACGCTTCCAGATCGGTTCATCACCGTCTTCTTCACTGGATTCGGGCCGTCGTTCGCCTTTCGAATCGTCACTCATGGACCACTCAACACCGGGGGAACTCAGTTCATTGGATACAGCGCCCTGGGTTGGCGCTGATGCTTATTCATCATCACCGTCGTCTGACGCGTCGCCGGTTTGTCGGTCCGCGATCGCCTGGGCGATATCACTCATCAGATGCGGTCCCTCAAAGATCATCCCGCTGATAAGCTGAATGAGATCGGCGCCGGCATCCATTTTTTCGATGGCATCCTCGACACTCATCACGCCTCCACAGCCCATAATGGTCAAATCGGAACCGCAGTGTCTGCGCGTCTTGCGGATCAATTCCGTGGACTGCTCGCGGCAGGGCCGACCGCTAAGCCCGCCGCGGTATTGCTCTGGTGCCTCATCGCGCACATCGAGCTTATCGTAGTCCTTCTGGAGGTTGCCGATGATCACTCCGTCAAAATCATGACTCTGGAGAATATCGAGAAGCTTTTGAAATTGCTCCCACTCGATATTGATCGGCATCTTGGCGTAGCGAGGCACGGAACACGCCACTTCGCCGAGTTCGCCGAGTAGCGTCTCGAGACGCTCCGGATCGGTAAAACTCTCGCCGCCGTACACGTTGGGACAAGAGATATTGATCGTGTAGTAGTCACCGACTCCGGCTTCATTGAGCTTCTGGAAGCTCGTCCGGTAGTCGTCGACGGCGCCCTCCAGAGTGGCACTGGATTCGGCATTGGTCATCGCAATACTAATACCGACGACCAATCCCTGCTGGGAACCGCGCTGTTGAAGGCGCTCAATCACACTGTCCACACCCTCATTTTTGAGACCTTTGTAGACGACGAGACTCTGTGATTCGACGGCCCGCCGAAGCCGCGGAGGTTCGTTGCCCTGCGATGGATAGGCGGTGACCGAACCGACCTCGACCCCACCGAACCCGACACTTTTTAAAATTCGCGTAAGCCGCGCGTTGTAATCAAAGCCCGCCGCCAGAAGTAGCGGTGTCTGATAGGTGATGCCATCGACGGTCATCGAGATATCCGGCCCGTCATAGCCGTACATCGACGAGATGAGACGCTGGCCGGCTGACGAGTTTCCGAATTTCTCGCCCACCGACACAAAGACATTGTGAACACTCTCCGGATCGAAACGAAAAAGAACGGGTTTGAGCGCTTTTTTATACATGGTCTCGAAAAGACTCATCTCGGCCTCCCAGTGGGTAAGTAAAAACCTGTCGGCGGGCCGGTATCATGGGCTCCGCGGTGGACGTTGACAATAAACGTTGAGCTAAGGAGTCAACCATGATCACGGACTCACTCCCGGTGGAATCGAAAATTTTACGCAAAATCTTCTTCAAATCGTCGACAATAATAATGCAGGTGACGGAGGTACCGGTTGGCGGACCTTCGATTAGGAATCGACGACGAATCGAACGGAGGATTCGAGCTCAACGGATGGTCCCTGTGCAATTGTTCAAACTCGCGAGCACCGGGCCCATATGCTTGAGCGACGAATACAACG
>CAYUPT010000022.1:0-15497 GCA_964446725.1 uncultured Bradymonadales bacterium
GTCAGGTGGAGATCCTCACAGTCTCGAAGCGCCTCCAGTAGCCGGCGATTTAAGTCGTCGAGTCTATCGGCGGCCACCTGCTGGGGAGCGTAGCGAAAACAGACCAGTCCGAACGGCGACGGCGCCAAAACTTCGAATTGTCGGTGCTCTTCGACGGCCCGTCGAAAATCGCCGGCCAACGCAATGTGCTTTCGCAACATCGCTCGCAGCCCGTCGGCACCGTAGCTGCGCATCACAAACCAAAGCTTGAGAGCCCGGAAGCGGCGTCCCAGCGGAATGCCCCAGTCCCGGAAATTCGACACGTCATCGTCGTGCACCGTCTTGAGATACTCCGGGGAGGCCCGAAATGTACCCACCAGGGCATCGACGTCGCGCACAAAATACGCCGAACAATCAAAATTCGTCAGAAGCCACTTGTGGGGATTGAATACAAAGCTGTCGGCGCCCTCGACGCCATCGAGGATCCACCGCTTTTCGGGAAGAATGGCCGCCGACCCGGCGTAGGCGGCGTCGACATGAAGCCACAGATCCCGGTCGTCGGCAATTTCGGCTATTTCGGGAAGCGGGTCGACGGCCGTCGACGACGTGGTCCCCACCGTCGCCACAATGGCCAGCGGGACGGCTCCCGCCTTGCGATCGGCGTCGATGGCCTCGGCCAATTTTTCGGGACGCATCGCGTAGTCGTCGTCGACGGCGATTTTTCGAAGGTTGTCGAGGCCGAAGCCGGCGAGCTTGACGGCCTTGTCCACCGACGAATGGGCCTGTTCGGAGGTATAGATCACCCACCGTTGTCCGGCCTCCACAAAGCCCTTTCGGCCCACGTCTCCCGATGTGGCCTGCTCGCGGGCCGTCAATAGGGATACCAACGTCGACGACGACGCCGTATCCTGAATCACGCCGGTAAACCCGTCCGGAAGCTCCAGCAACCGGGCCAGCCACTGCATCATCGCCTCTTCGAGCTCGGTGGCCGCCGGCGACGTCTCCCAGGACATGCACTGCGCGCCCAGTGCGGCCGTTAAAAACTCGGCGAGGATCGACGGCGGACTGTGGTTGGCCGGAAAGTAGGCGAAAAACCCGGGATGATTCCAGTGGGTGATGCCGGGCATGATGTGATCGAAAAAATCGGCGACGATCGCATCGATCCCCTCTCCGTCATCGGGGGCGCGCTCTTTGATCGCAGCCCGAACATCACCGGGTTTAACATCGGGCAATACGGCGTAATCCGTTGTATCCTCTAGGTAATCGGCGATCCAGTCGACCAGTCGGTGGGCGGTTTGTCGGAATTTAGAGGTATTCATTACTGGGTGCATTGAAGTGGAGGTTTAGGTTTTTTTTTGACCCGGGCCGGATCCTGGCTTTGTATGGGTGTAGCAAGATGCAGGTCGCTGTGGTCACAGGCACGGATGCCGAACGCCACGGAAGGACCATTCGATACGATCCGCAGGCAAACGCATCGGGTGCAACAATACGATGCCCGGCCGCGTTGCCAAAGGACAGTCCAGGTTCGGTGTGCCCTATGGGCCCCCGGAGCGGGCATTGACTGTCCCGTCGGATCACTAACAGGCCGGAGAGACTCCCGCCGAGCCCGCAGCAGGGTGATGCCCGTTGGCAACGCCCCGGAGTTCTTTCCGAATTGCACTCATGGACAGGAGTGGGCCCATGTTGACCCTCACCAGGAAGGTCGGGGAATCGATAATGATCGGCGACGACATCGAGATTGTCGTCAAAGAAATACGGCGAAATCAGGTTCGCATCGGCATCAATGCCCCGCGCGAAATCCCGATTTACCGCGACGAAATCTACGAGGCGATCCAAAACGAACAAGACGAAGACGACGATGCCGGCGATGGCGACGATGGCGACTGACAGGTCGTCGACCACCGCCCAAAACATCGCCCGTCAGCGATCGATATAGCTCAAGGCGCCACCGGCGAGCCGGGTCGACGACGCCCCGACGTTGGGTGGAGACGCCGGCCGTGCATACCTTTCGTACAGTAGCAAAGACGACTTCGGTTGCTGTGCAGGGAGGAAGCGTATGAGCGATATCGAACGCATCTTATTTTTCGTCGGCCGGGCCCTGGTGGGGTTGTTCTTGATCTTTATGGGCATGAACCACTTTGGGAACCTGGAGGCGATGACGATGTCCGTCGCCGACGTGGGCCTTCCGGCACCGATGATCGCCGTGGTCATCAGCGGCATCCTTTTGGTACTGGCCGGCGTTAGCTTTTTGCTCGGCTTCCAGCCCCCGATCGGTGTGCTGGCAGCGGCCCTGTTTTTCGTTCCCGTCACGCTGATCATGCACGACTTCTGGGCGCTGGACGACCCGATGGAGCGCCAGCAAGAGCTGTCGATATTTCTGCGCAACGTCGGGATGCTCGGCTCGCTGCTGTTATTTCTGGCCATTCCCCGGCCCTGGCCGCTGAGCCTGGACCGCTACATCCAGAAACAAAAATACCAGCGGGCCGTCGACGACGACGAGACCCGCCATTCCACCGCCGCCGACGACATCGGCTAACACAGGCGGTCGGGCCGATGGGAACTCAATTATTCTCGGTCTGCACCTCGGAGCGCTCGCCGGTGAGGTAGCGCTCCAGACAGCTGAGCAGATGGCTGACGTGACTCATCAGCCCCTGGAGCTCGTCGACATCACCGGACTCCGCCCATTTTAATTTTTCGAGAATCGTCGTCCGAGTCTCGAGTCGGCCCAGCGTCAACTGGGCGGCGTGGACGTGGCGCAGATATTCCTCGGAACACGTCGTCTGATAGCCGGCGGCCAGGTGAGATGGCACCGACAGAGCCGCCCGGCGCATATCGGCCAGAATCTCCGGCGCCGCCTCCTCGCGCAGTGTATCGGTGAGTCGATAGGTCAATTCCACCAGGTCGACAGCGCGATTCCAGACGGTCAACCCCTGATATCCGCGAAAATTCATCTTCCCCCCTTGTCTGTAATGGTTGTCGCTTATTGCACAATCGTCGGCTGCGTTTTGGACCGGCGGCCAGTCAGTATCGGACTGCGCGTTCGACATAGGTCATCGACACCACGGCGTTCGGGGACAACCTCGATGTCACCCCGTGGACTCCGCTCCCGTCTCCGCCTATAACGTGACCGCATGGGGTCAAACATAAGTCAGTTTTATCGATTGACCACCGAGCGCCTCGAATCATTCGATCACCACGGCGACCACGCAGGAATTTGTTATGTATGCCATCCGTGCCCGACAACTGCTGACGATGCCCTCGAGTTGCGAGGAATTATCGACCTTCGCCCCCGACGCCGATCTTCAGGGGCGCGACGATGAGCTGGTCGGTGTCATCGAAGACGGCGCCGTCGTCGTCGACGACGAGCGCGAAATCATCGACTGGGTCGGCCCCTGGGAGGAGCGTCCAGACGGCGTCGACGACGATGAAGATCGCGTCTTTGATACCGACGTCGCCATGCCGGGCTGGATCGACTGCCACACCCACGCGGTCTTTGCCGGGGAGCGCTCCGATGAATTTATGTGGCGCAACGCCGGTCGCGAATACGTCGACATCCTCGAAGACGGCGGCGGAATCCTCAATACCGTCGATGCCGTCCGCCAGGCGTCGACATCGCAACTGGAATCGACACTGGTCGACCGGGTCTTTGAATCGGTCCGCCAGGGGGTCACGACACTGGAGGTCAAGAGCGGCTACGGGCTGACGACGACCGACGAGCTAAAAAGTCTGCAGGCCATCGACAACGCCTCCGGGCAGGTCCCCTGCGAGTTGACGCCCTGCTTTCTGGGGGCCCACGCCATCCCGCGCAACTTCCGCGATCGGCGCGGCGACTACGTCGACCTCGTGTGCGACGAGATGATCCCGAAGGTCGCCGAACGCGATCTCGCCGAGTTCTGCGACGTATTCTGCGATCGAGGGGCGTTTACCGTCGACGAAGCCCGACAGGTCCTGGAGGTCGGCATCGACCACGGACTGACACCGCGCATCCACGCCGAAGAGATCGCCGCCACCGGCGCCGCCAAAATGGCCGCCGAACTCGGCGCCGCCAGTGCCGACCACCTCGAACACATCGACGACGCCACCATCCAGGCCATGGCCCGGGCGGAGACGACAGGTGTGTTGATGCCGGCGGTCAACCTGTTTTTGGATACCGTCGACGAGCTGGCCCCGGCCCGCGATCTTCTGGACGCCGGCTGCGAGGTCGCACTGGCCACCGACTTCAACCCCGGCAGTGCCATGACCCAGAATCTGGGCACGGTCCTGATGCTGGGCTGTACGCTCTACGGACTGACGCCCGGCGAATCCCTGCGCGCGATCACCGCCGGGGCGGCCAGTGCGTTGGACCGCGACGACATCGGGGAGCTCAAAGCCGGGGCCCGGGCGGACATCGCCTGCTTTTCGGCGCCGCACTACCGCTACTTGCCCTATCACTTCGGTCAATCCCACGCGACGGCCGTATTTCACCGCGGCAATATCGTCTACTGGACGGACGAAGCCGAGGTCGAGGAGTAATTTCGTAGCCAACCCGGGATCGCCGGTCGACACCGGGGACGCCGGAGCCCGTTTTCATCTCCAGCGGCTGTGGGGGCGAAGAAATCGCGAATAGACAGACCTCCCGAACTGTTGTTTTATTGATGAGGCGTGATCGTTCCGTAATTTTAGAGATGACGCCGTATTCGACGTCCATCGTCACCTGTATGCATCGGAGTCGACAATGTGGGAAATCTGGTGGATCGCCCTGGCCGTAGTCGGTGTGCTCGTCGCCATTAAAATGCTGGGACGCGGCAAGCTCGCCGAGGGCCTCAAGCAGGCTCGGACCACCGGCGAGATCGCCGGTGTGGTGGCGGCCGTTGAAGCGGCGCCCGAAAAAAAGCACCCCAATATGTGGGACCAGTCCATTGGTCGTCTCTGGGAGGAGTATCACCGGGAAGCGGCCCTGGATCTGATGGTCGCCGCCGCCCGCCGAAGTGAGGCACCCATCGTCCAGTTTTGGCTCAAGAAGGCGATGGAGGTCGAGCCCGAATTGGCGGACGAGCACTTCTCGGAGGACTTTCTGGAAGAATACTTCCGTCCCGCTGTCGCCGCCCGCTGCGGTCGCGTCGGGTGCTGCGGCTAACCCCTTGCTTCGGACGCCGCAGCCAACGGGCATATCTCAGAAGCTATCAAAAACGTCTCACTCGGTCCGACATTATTTTGACAGCTTCTGGAACCATTCAGTTCAATCGCATGTGGGCGACGTGGCATCGATTGCCCCGGAACCCATCGCCGGTGGGTTGACTTCGGCGAGGGGTTGTTAGGTTTGGTGCCGAGAACCATCGAATCATGTGTATATCGAGGGCGGGACTGCGGATCAGTAGTCGAGATTCGCTCCGGAGGAGCGGCGACAATGAGCGATCAGTGGGTGTTGGCCTACGACGAACTCGACGAGGAGCGCGAAGGGCTTCGCGAAGCGCTTTGCACGCTGGGAAATGGGATCTTCGCGACGCGAGGCTGTGCCGAAGAACAGGGTCGCGACGACACCCACTACCCGGGTCACTACGTCGCCGGCGGCTACAATGAATTGGCCAGCGAAGTCGCGGGCCGCACGGTGGTCAACGAAGATCTGGTGAACTTTCCGAATTGGCTCTGGCTGTCATTTCGAGCTGTCGGCGCCAGATGGCTCGACCTGTGGCAGATGGAGGTACTGGACTTCGAACAGCGGCTCGATATGCGCACCGGAGTTCTGGAGCGCTCGCTCCGTGTGCGCGACGGCGACGGGCGGGTCACGGCCCTTGAGACCCGGCGCCTCGTCCACATGGAGCACCACCATCTGGCGGCCATCCAGTGGAAATTGCGTCCCGAAAACTGGTCGGGCCACCTCGAGATCGAATCCGGTCTCGACGGCTCGGTGACCAATGAGAATGTGGAGCGGTACCGACAACTCGAGGGCAAGCATCTGGACGTCATCGACCGCGGTCCCATCGCCCCGGAGGGCATCCACCTGAAGGTCCGCACCAAGAGCTCCGACATCGAGATGGCGCAGGGGGCTCGCACCCGGGTCTTTGGCATCGATCGCGGGCGACTACGACGATTTATCGACACCGACGATCCAGAACGGATCTGTGAGCACCTCAAAATGAAGGTTGAACAGGGCCGGGAGAT
The DNA here is from genome assembly GCA_964446725.1 of uncultured Bradymonadales bacterium. Lineage (GTDB taxonomy): Bacteria > Myxococcota_A > Bradymonadia > Bradymonadales > Bradymonadaceae > SLJM01. Next base: position 6,121 of record CAYUPT010000022.1, read on the forward strand.
CACCGTTGAGAAGACGGTCGCCCAGTTCACGTCGCGAGACCGCGGCATCGGAAACCACAGCAAAAAAGCGCGCATCGCCGTCGACGACGCCCCGGACTTCGACGTCTTACTCGACAGCCACATGGCGGCCTGGAAGCGGCTGTGGCATCGATGCGATGTGGAAGTCGAGGTCCATGACAATATCGAAGGTCCCGACCACGACCAGTTGATTTTACGACTCCACATCTTCCATCTGCTTCAGACCGCCTCGCCCAATACGGCCGGGCGCGACGTCGGCATCCCGGCCCGCGGCCTCCACGGCGAAGCCTACCGGGGCCATATCTTCTGGGACGAGTTATTCATCCTGCCCTTCTATGCACTCCGGCTTCCGTCGGTGGCGCGCTCGACGATCTTGTATCGCTATTACCGACTCGATGCCGCTCGAAATATTGCTCGCCAGGCCGGCTGTGAGGGTGCGTGCTTTCCGTGGCAAAGCGGCGCCGACGGTCGCGAAGTCACCCAGGAGCTTCATCTCAACCCGATGAGCGGCGACTGGGATCCGGACTACAGCAATCTGCAGCGCCACATCAATTCGGCGATTGTCTACAATATCTGGAATTATTATCAGGCCACCGGCGACCGGGCGTTTATCGAGGAATACGGCGCCGAAATCGTCCTGGAGATCGCCCACTTCTGGTCGAGTCTCGCCGACTACGACGCCGACAGTGAACGCTACGAGATCTGCGGGGTGATGGGACCCGACGAATACCACGAGAAGTATCCGGACGCCGACACCGGCGGGCTGGACAACAATGTGTACACCAATATTACGGCCGTCTGGTGTCTTCTGCGCGCCCTGGACTTGCTGGATGTCATGGCCGACCGACGAGCCGCTGAATTGCTCGACAAACTCGCCATCGATGACGCCACACTTGAGCGCTGGGACCACATCAGCCGGCGCATGAAGGTCGTCTTTCACGACGGTGTCATGAGTCAATTCGAGGGCTACAGCGAACTCGACGAATTCGACTGGCAGGCCTACACCGAACAATACGGAAATATCGAGCGACTGGACCGCATCCTCAAGGCCGAAGATGACTCGCCGGACCACTACAAGGTATCGAAACAGGCCGACGTCACCATGCTCTTTTTCCTATTTCGCAGCGAGGAAATTCAGTCGTTGATGCAGCGACTGGGATACGAATTTGGCGAAGAGGACATGCGGCGCAATGTCGCCTACTACCGGGCGCGCACATCGCATGGATCGACACTGAGCCGGGTCGTCTACACCTCGGCAGTCCATCGCCACAATTGCGAGGAAGGGGCAAAACTCTTTTTGCAGGCCCTGGAAAGTGACCTCTGTGATATTCAGGGCGGCACCACCCAGGAGGGGATCCACCTGGGAGCGATGGCCGGCACCGTCGACATCGTCAAGCGCCACTACGCGGGGTTGCAATTGACGCCCGGTGGCCTGGCGTTCTTTCCACACCTCCCAAAGCGGATGAAGTCCATCGCCTTTCGGGTCCAACACCACGGCCGGTGGTACGCTGTAAAACTCGATGAGACGCAATTGGAGGTCGAACTCGACGCCGTCGAAGATCAGCCGGTGACAATCCAGGTCGAGGACGAAACCCACCAGATTGAGCCCGGAACATCGGTATGCATCGACATCGAACATCCGACCCAATCCCACGCGATAGAACTGGGCGACGATGAGACCGGGGATATGGCCCCACCTCTCGATATCGACGGCAGCAAACAGAGACCCCGGTCTGCGGAGTCACACCACAGCCGGGGTCAATAGCCTGCCAACACAGTTAAACGGTCTGCAATATCGCTGAAAGAAACGCCGCGGCGGCTGATGACGGCATCGCTCGGTCGTTCCTCCGTTGGAGAAGCGCTGCTACGCCTGCAGTCGGATCGACTCGAAATCTGCCAGCCATCATCTCGCCGGTACCGCGTTTCAGTCCATTTTCGTCTCGTTTCACTCAGTAATAGAACGTCAGGTTGAGCGTAAATACATCGGTGGCGGCATTGTCGGGGATATCGCTGTTGGGCTCGTCGTTAAAAAATGCGTAATTGCTGTGGACGTAGCGACCACCAATCGCCAGATTATCGAATCGGACGTCGACACCGACCCCGAAGCGAAGCGAGCCACCCAGGGAGCCCTGACTTCCCATATCCTCATGGCCCGTCGTCAGCAGGTGGCCGCCGAGTCCAACCAGTGCCAGGGGTTCGACAGCGCCCAATGACGGCTGAAGTCTGATGTCGGCCGCCATATCAAACGTTCCCGCCGAATGACCGTTGTAGGCACCGGTCAGCGAGTACAAGCCGCCTCCGAAATTGAATTCTGCGCCCAGCAGATCGTCGCGGACACCGAATCCAACATCGGCGCCAAATCCACCGGCGTTCGGGTCGGCGATGGTCGACGCCGATAGGACGTTTACCCCGGCACCGAGGCGGAAGTACGTATCGAGATCGCGTCCCGAGTCATCCTGTTCGGCGCGTCGCTGCCGGTCGTTGGTCGGCGACGAGTAATCGTGACCACGTCGCGTGGAGCCACTTCTGGAATCGTCGTGGTAACCCTGGCGCGGGGCCCGAGTACGGCGGTCATCATCGCTTCCCCCGGAAGACGTATCGCCGTAGCTGTCTCGAGGCGGCGGATTGTCGTAGCCGCGTCGTGGCTCAGTAGTGCCATCACGCCGCGGGGGAGGCCGATGATCGTCGCGTTGTCGATCGCGGCGCCGCTCGGAACTGCGATCGCGGCGACGATCGCGTTGTCGATCGCGAGTGCGCTCTCGCTCGGAGCGTCCCCGGCGCGTCCGGTCGCGCTGACTGGAGTCGTCGTCCTCGTCTACGACAACCACATCATCGCCGTCGTCGGCATCCTCGTCGTCGATGACGACCACGTCATCGCCGTCGTCGGCGTCATCATCAATCACGACGACATCGCCGTCGTCATCGCTGTCGTCGGGGCGCTGGCGAGTCGGCCGGTCGCGCTCCGCATCATCGTCGTCGCTCCCCACTCCCCGGCGGTCTTCGGCGCGGTCCCGACTGCGGTCCGGACGCACTCGCTGGCGTCCGTCGTCGCCGCTGTCTGTGGCGTCATCGTCGGACGAGCGCTGACGGGTCGAGCGCTCTCGTTGAGACGGATCGTCGGGGACCACTCGCCCCGGACGGTCGCGCCCTGCATCATCGTCGTCGCTCCCCTCTCCCCGGCGGTCTTCGGCGCGGTCCCGGCTTCGGTCCGGACGCACTCGCTGGCGTCCGTCGTCATCGCTGTCTGTGCCGTCATCATCGTCGGATGAGCGCTGACGGGTCGGTCGCTCTCTCTGTGACGGGCTGTCCGGGACCACAACACCCGGTCGGTCGCGCCCTGCATCATCGTCGTCGCTTCCCACTCCCCGGCGGTCCTGAGCTCCCTCTCGATCTCGATCAGGTCGGACGCGCTGCTGACGATCATCGCTATCGTCATCGTCGTCGCTGGAGCGCTGTCTGGTTACTCCTCGCTCCGGCCGATCCGTCGAATCACTGGAGTCATCGTCTGATGATCGCTGCCGAATCTGTGGCTGCGGCCGAACCGACGATCGATCCGAACTGTCACTCTCGTCACTGTCGGACTCCTCGGAATCATCGTCGTCGGTTTCGTCGACTTGAATTCGGGAGCGATCGAGGCGCTGGGCCTGCGCGTCATCAGCAATCGCAATCTCAAGACCGGGCAGGGCCAAAAGAAGCCCCAGGGCGAATACGATAACCTGTTGAAATCGCGAATCCATGACCATCTCCGCAGCATCTAGTAAGCCGCCAGTTCTCATTTGTTCAGACTACCGCCGGCCCGAATTTATTCAAAACCACACCGCGTTCGCCGTGAGCCGAAACACTCATGAAATTGCCTTCCTGATATTGGATCGCATATTTTAATGAGCTCTCGCAAACCAGCAGAAATTCCCGTGTTCTCTGAGGCCTGACTGGCAAACCACCAGTTCGAAACAATGCTCACGGACTGGGGGGTTGCCATTGGGGTATGTCGCTCGGTGCTCACATCGATAGCAGGAGGGCGCTGGAACGTCGATGCCAGATGATATCGACTCTTCGGAATTGCCATGCATGACGAGTCCTACCCGGTGTTGTCGAAATCGAGATATGACGCCGTCATCTTCGATCTGGACGGAGTGATCACGGACACCGCCAGAACCCACTTTCGCTCCTGGAAAGCGGTCTTCGACGAATTTCTCAACAGAACGTCCGGTGAACAATTCGAGCCGTTTAGCGATTCCGACTATCGGAGGTATGTCGACGGGCTCCCCCGATTCGACGGGATACGCAATTTTCTGGACTCGCGAAATATCGAGCTACCGGAAGGCGACAACGCGGCACGACCGGGTTATGACTCGATTCAGGCCCTGGGAATGGAGAAGAATCGCCGGTATCGCCAGCGACTCGAAGCAGGCGAAATTTCGGTATTCGACGACGCCATCACTCTACTGGAGCAGCTCCGCGAATCGGGGTTTCGCCTCGGGCTGGTCTCGTCGAGTCGAAACGCAACATTGGTGCTCGAGACTCTGGGGTTGGAGTCGTACTTCCAGGCCCGAATCGATGGTGTCACCTTGGCGAACACCGATCTACGGGGCAAGCCGGCACCGGATATGTTTGTGGAAGCCGCAAAGCAACTCGACGTGGCAGTAGAGCGCGCCATCGTCGTCGAAGATGCGGTATCGGGCGTCGAGGCCGGACGAGCCGGCGGCTTCGGGCTGGTCATCGGGCGCGGTGATACCGAGGACGACCGGCGACAGCTCGTCGAATCCGGTGCCGACTACGCCGTCCATCGACTCTCGGAACTGAAGCTCCAATAGCGGGGTGCTAGAGATCAGACCCGCTTGTGGCCCCAGATTATCGCAATTGATCGGTTGACGGTGAAGCCCTCTTTGGGGTGGACTCGTAATCGACTCGTCGATGAATTACAAAAGAAGTGGAATTGCCGGTATGTGTATTCGCTGTCTCGCATCGTCCCGTTAGCGGGTTCGATGACTATCAACAGGTTGTAGTGTATGCCGTCACGTCGTCGCCGCCGCATCTTGGCCGTCATCACCGCTGTTTTCGTCATCAGCGTCGGCTCCTTTGTGTACGCCGATCCAGATCCACTGAGTACTCTGGCAGAAGCGGTGCCCGACAAGGGACAATCCGATACGTTGGAGACAACCGACCGCGATACCGACGAATCGCAGCCGGTCGCCGATGCCAACCCGCTCGAGCTCACCTTTGTGGACGCCGGCCAGGCCGACGCCATCCTATTGCAAAAGGGTGATACCGATATCCTCGTCGATGCCGGCCGCTCGTTTAGCGACGAGCTCGAAGCCGCCATGGATACGATATCGTCCTCACTGGACTACCTAATCATCACCCATCCACACCTCGATCACTACGGCGGCGCCGGAGATATTGTCGAGCAGTACGATGTGGAGCGCGTGATCACCAACGGAGAACGACGCGGACCACCGCGAGACGACGAGGGAAGCGGCGTGCGCTGGCTGGAATTCGAAGAGCAGCTCCAAGAGGCCGGTCTGGAAGTCGATGCGTGGAGTCAGAGTGACGAAATCGAAATCACCGACGCCCTGACATTTGACGTACTCGCTTCGGGAGGCGACTTCGAAAACACCCCTGCAGGCACCGATATCAACGACGACAGCCTGGTCATCATGGCCCAGTTTGCGGAGCGAAGACTCCTGCTCAGCGGGGATATCGAAGTCGCCGGAGGCCAGCTACTGGTCGAGGAGCACTGTAGCGGCTCGGCCGGCGACTGCCCGGCCCTTCAGGCCGACATTCTCAAGGTTCCCCATCACGGGTCGGCGCATTTTCATCCCGAATTCTTCGAGGCCGTCGATGCCGAATGGGCGGTATTTACGGCTGATTACGACAATACCTATGGAAGCCATTGCCTGCCGCGCAAAGAAACGGTCCGCGCCCTTGCCGATACGGGGGCACAACTCAAGAGCACCAATCAGGATGGCGGAACGAATATCGTCGCCACCATCAATCCCGATGGGACGATCCCCTGGGACGTCGACGATCCCGAAGTATTTGCCTGGGAGACCGAGGGGCGAAACTGCGATGCCAGACTCTGTGATGTCGAGGGCGATGGCGATGACCTCAATTGTCAGGAATACTGACAGCGCCGACTCTCGACAACAGCCTTGGCAACCGACCGATCCGGAGTATCCTGATGTCCGACACCTCTCCTCCTCGTAGAGCCCTCGTGTTATCCGGCGGTGGAGCCCGCGGCGCCTACGAGGCCGGGGCACTATCATACATTTTGGGCGTTCTCCCGGAATCACTGGGAAGGCCACCTCATCTCGATATTCTTTGCGGCACCAGTGTGGGGGCGATCAACGCCACCTGGCTTGCAGCGACAATCGACGCCCCGAACTACTGCGCAGAACGTCTCGAAGAGTTGTGGCGCAGCCTGGTGTTCTCGGAGGTTGTTCAATTTTCGTACCGCGACCTGTGGCAGATGGTTCAACGCTCTGTGGTCAATTCCGTACCCGGCCAAGCGGTCTCCATGGATGACACGCCTCGCGAAGGCGGCGTTCTGGATACCGCATTCTTCGACAATCTAATCCAGCGCGAAATCCCCTTTGAGCAGATCGCGCGCAATCTCGACGATGGCATCATCGACGCCATTTCGGTCTCGGCAACCGATCTCGTCACCGGACAGACCACCGTATTTATCCAATCCAACGACGACGTCCCTCCCTGGACGCGCGATGCTCGACGCATTGCATCGGGGGGCGCGATGACGGCCAAAAAGGTGCTGGCCAGCGCCGCGTTGCCCGTCTTATTTCCCACCGTACAGATCAATGGTCGCTGGTACTGCGACGGAGGATTGCGCCAAAACACACCGATCTCCCCGGCGCTTCGACTCGGTGCCGAACGGGTCCTGATCATCTCTCTGAAGAGTCGAAGCTTCGAGGAACAACTGGAGCCGGCTGTCGACGCAACAACCCCATCGCAGGCCCGTCCAACCCTGCCCTTTGTCATTGGTAAATTACTGGATGCACTGTTGCTGGACCCACTGGACTACGACCTCGATGTCCTGGAGCGGGTCAATGCCATTCTGGAGTACGGCGAAGAGGCATTTGGCGACGAGCGAAGTTTTGTCGACGAACTCAATGAGGTCATCAAATCCCATCGCGGCCAGGGCTACCGCACCGTCGATCCACTGCTGATCCGTCCCTCCCGGGATCTGGGCGAAATCGCCGCCGATGTAGCTGGAAGTCAACCGGACGAATTCTGGGGCTCCTTTCCACTTCGAATGACCGTCGGTCGAGCACTGACGGCCGAAGGCGCCCGGGAGAGCGACCTGATGAGTTATCTTTTATTCGACAGAGCGTATACCGGACAGTTATTCGACATGGGCTTTAGCGATGCGGAGTCCAATCACGACGAACTCGTCGAATTTTTCTCGGATTAACCAGCAGTCGGCCAGCGCACGCGGAGTATCCGCATCGAAAGTCCACGCAAGAATTCAACACGACAAATATCTGTAACAATCGACCTGCCGAGTATGGTGCCCCCTGTGGCCTGAAGTGTCGTGGAACAACAGATGACTCAGGGAACGATCCAGTCGCCGGTAAATCGATCGCCGTCCCAATGAAACCGGGCTCGATATTCGCCGTCGGGGTGCAGATGTAGCCAGGTGATCTGGTCAATCACGGTGCGCACGACAGCGAAATTTGATCGAGCCTCGTCGTCGCTGATGGCGTCGACGTCGATACACGATGCCGGCCTGTCGATGGGTTCACCGGGAACGGCATCTTTGTAATAGAACGCCCGATTATCGGTGGACTGCAATTGCCAGACCCGATCGGCGATATCGCCATCGGTGTGAATCGATGTGGAGCCCGAAAACTGAAATTGCTGGCTGATCTCGGGCTCCCAGGCAACCCACATCGCAGAGGGGGTATCGCGAAGTTCATCGATCTTGGCGGAGCGAACATCGGTGTGAAATAAGAGTGTTCGGTCGTCGATATTGACGTCGCGCAGCGCTACCGTTCGTGCTGCCGGGCCATCGGTTGCGACCACCGGTGTAGTAAATGCCTTTTGCCGGTCGTCGACGGCGTCGTGGAGGTAAATGCGGATATGCTCGAGGACAGCGTCCAGACTCTGGAAACGTTTCATAGATAAGAAGGGGACAGGGGGAAACGAAGTCGAAGAATTCATGGGGAAAAAAACGGGGAGAACGTCCCCGACTTGCGCGATAACGGCCCGATATCACTGAGGCTCACGTACATCTGTTCGGCGATCGCGCAAAACAATTTCGGATCATGACGCAAGATTTGATTCAAATCGTCGACAATAGATGTGCAGGGGCGGGAGTACCATCGACGGTACTTCCCGATGGGAATCAACAACGCATCAAACGGAGGATTCGATCCCGACGACGCGGTCCCGGACCAATTGGCAACAAACTCGAGACCCGGGCCCGCATTGTCGGGTGACGAAGACAACGAACGATGAATTTATTTGATTCTACAACTTCTGCGGTCGGAGCCGGACCAACTGGCTGTATATTGCAATGGCCGGCACCGGGTTATCCGGGCTTTGGCGGTGCACGACCGGCCGCCTCAGTCCGGAGGCAAGGCGGGATTTCAGTGATCGGGAACGCGGGTTTGGCCAGGTTCCTAAAACTGACCGCACAACAAAAAGCGGTATGGATCACGACCTCCCAGCGGTTCGAGGAGCGGGATTGCCGAGTCGGTTCATCGCACGGCCACGGCCGGCGGTGCATCGGCGCCATCCAGGCGTCCCACAGTGGTTGCCAAAAAAACTTGGCATTTTCTCTACATCTAAATGTAGCACACGGTGCAGGAGGCATCGACGAAAAAACAACGATATCACCACACAGCAGATGGGCTCTGGGAGACGCGAAAGAGGGCGAAAAATGGTGATTTGAGCGCTCACGTTAACACTTCGATAAGCTCGTGCGGTGGTGCTCAAATCGGTGCTGAGCTATGTCAGTTCTGAGAAGCTATCAAAAAAGCCTACCTCCGCCCGCCCAAAACCATATCTACTTTTCCACCAAATACGATCACTTTCCACCTAGATGGAAAGTGATCGTATTTAGTAGACCGGAAATATTCTCCTCACGCAGACTCCCTCTAGATCGGAGCCCCCCAATTTTTATCCGGCGGCGAAGCCGCGGAAGATTGTGGCGGGGCAAGCCCGCCACCGAATTGTTGTGGGGACACTCGGCTGTAGCTCACAAGGCTTATTCCCCGATAGCGCAAGGCATATCGGGGCCTTTTTGAAACCGCATAACTTTGAAACCGCATAACCTCGGATCTGGTATTCCCCGATAGCGCAAGGCATATCGGGGCCTTTTTGAAACCGCATAACTTTGA